>CAYSTF010000118.1:0-1501 GCA_964434125.1 uncultured Gammaproteobacteria bacterium | reverse complement strand
TTTTGAGATTTGTTTCTATCTCATGATAAAAAGCAAAGGAGGCGGTTAGTCGAGGGTTACATTCTAAAAGATAAACTTTGTTTTTGCTGACCATAAAATCAAGGCCAAAAAAACCTTTATAACCCATTTGGTTTAAGACATCAGAAAAATCTTGAGTTATTTTTTTAACTTCATTTTGAATATTTTTGGGAGCTAATGATGGCCATTGACGACCGATAGTAGTAAAAGGATTATTAGTAAAAGGTTTAACTCCAGTGTATTGTAGGGCGGGTGGACTTTGAATTAGGCCTTTTGATGTTAGGCAACAATTATTTAAAAGCGAATAGCCGTAAATAAAAGGAGAAAATTTAACCATAGA
Source organism: uncultured Gammaproteobacteria bacterium (assembly GCA_964434125.1). Lineage (GTDB taxonomy): Bacteria > Patescibacteriota > Microgenomatia > UBA12405 > UBA12405 > WARW01. The sequence continues at coordinate 1,143 of CAYSTF010000118.1, read as the reverse complement.
ATCAATTGGAATTTTATTTTTTATATCGGTCCAGTTGTCAGCAGAAAAGGTACTTTTCCCAGCCCAACCAAAAGGTGATTGGACTACTAACAAAGACTGATATTTTTTTTGATACTTTAAGAAATTATCTTGATTAAAATAGTCGGTGGTCGACGGAATCTGAGGTAGATTATTTTTTTGGCAAAGATGCAAAAAATTTATTTTATCTTCTAGAATTCGATTTAGTTGGTGTTTATTTGAGGCACAAATCCACCTATTTTGACGACATAAAAAATCAATTTTAGCTGAAGGCTTAAAAGGGACAATGACAACTTGTCTATCAACTGAAGTTTTATTTATATATTCAATAGTTTTTGGGTGAGATAAAAGCTTGCCACTATTGGCTAGATTTAATTTCACACCATTATCTTCTAGACAAAAATAAGGTAAATTATAGTGTTTTAAAATGTCAAACCGGGCACTGTCATAGGCATAAATTGAATGAAAATTTTTTAATTGAGGAATAATAATATCCAGGGAGTTGTCGACAACTAAAAAATAAAAAACATATTTTGATTGGTTGATGAGTTGAAAAATGTCCATATTATCTTTTGGATCCGGTTAATAAAATAACTGGATATTTACCGACTGAATAATTATTTTTAACTGCTTTTTGATATCCAGCCAAACAGAGAGCCCCTTCTAAAGAGGTGACAATATTCTTTGATTCTAAAAAATGGTTAGCTAAAACTATGGCTTCGTTTTGGATGGTAAAAGCAAAACCTTGACTGTTTTTGATAGTTTCAATAATTTGTTTTTTTTGAGGTAAATACTTGACCGAAAGAGCATCGGTGATTAGGCGATTTTCTTTTTGATAATTTTGATCAAAAAGACTACTAATCGGACAGTTGGCCGCTGATTGAACTCCAAAAATAGGGATATTGACAGGTATTTTTTGGGAAATGCCCAAGAGAGTTGTCCCACTACCAATGGGGACAAAAATACTGGTTACATGGGGTAATTGATTTAGAATCTCTTCTGAAATTTTTTGATAGCCAACAAGAGAGACTGAATCGGTTGATTGCCTGAGTAAATAAGCATTGTTTGTCTTGGCGTATTTGATGGCACTACTAATGGGTTTTAGCGATAAAATTATTTCTGAAG
>CAYSTF010000117.1:0-1501 GCA_964434125.1 uncultured Gammaproteobacteria bacterium | reverse complement strand
CTTCAGAAATAATTTTATCGCTAAAACCCATTAGTAGTGCCATCAAATACGCCAAAACAAACAATGCTTATTTACTCAGGCAGTCAACCGATCCAGTCTCTCTTGTTGGTTATCAACAAATTTCAGAAGAGATTCAAAATCAATTATCCCATGTAACCAGTATTTTTGTCCCTATTGGTAGCGGGACAACTCTCTTGGGCATTTCCCAAAAAATACCGGCCAATATCCCTATTTTTGGAATTCAATCAGCGGCCAACTGTCCAATTAGTAGTCTTTTTGATCAAGATTATCAAAAAGAAAATCGACTAATCACCGATGCTCTTTCAGTCAAGTATTTACCTCAAAAAAAACAAATAATTGAAACTATCAAAAACAGTCAAGGTTTTGCTTTTACCATCCAAAACGAAGCCATAGTTTTAGCTAACCATTTTTTAGAATCAAAGAATATTGTCACCTCTTTAGAAGGGGCTCTCTGTTTGGCTGGATATCAAAAAGCAGTTAAAAATAATTATTCAGTCGGTAAATATCCAGTTATTTTATTAACCGGATCCAAAAGATAATATGGACATTTTTCAACTCATCAACCAATCAAAATATGTTTTTTATTTTTTAGTTGTCGACAATTCTCTGGACATTATTATCCCTCAATTAAAAAACTTTCACTCAATTTATGCCTACGACAGTGTCCGATTTGATATATTAAAACACCATAATTTACCTTATTTTTGTCTAGAATCTACCGGCACAAAATTAAGCCCAGCCAATAGTGGTAAGCTTTTATCTCATCCAAAAACTATTGAATATATAAATAAAACTTCAGCTGATAGGCAAGTTGTTATTGTCCCTTTTAAGCCTTCAGCTAAAATTGATTTTTTATGTCGTCAAAATAGTTGGATTTGTGCCTCAAATAAACACCAACTAAATCGAATTCTAGAAGATAAAATAAATTTTTTGCATCTTTGCCAAAAAAATAATCTACCTCAGATTCCGTCGACCACCGACTATTTTAATCAAGATAATTTCTTAAAGTATCAAAAAAAATATCAGTCTTTGTTAGTAGTCCAATCACCTTTTGGTTGGGCTGGGAAAAGTACCTTTTCTGCTGACAACTGGACCGATATAAAAAATAAGATTCCAATTGATTCTATGGTTAAATTTTCTCCTTTTGTTAACGGCTATTCACTTTTAAATAATTGCTGTCTTACTTCAAAAGGACTAATTCAAAGCCCACCCGCTCTGCAATACACCGGGGTTAAACCTTTTACTAATAACCCCTTTACTACTATTGGTCGTCAATGGCCGTCTTTAGCTCCCAAAAATATTCAAAATGAAGTTAAAAAAATAACTCAAAATTTTTCTGACATTTTAATCCAAATGGGCTATAAGGGTTTTTTTGGCCTTGATTTTATGGTCAGCAAAGACAAAGTTTATCTATTAGAATGCAATCCTCGACTAACCGCCTCCTTTGCTTTTTATCATGAGATAGAAACAAATCTCAAAA
>CAYSTF010000116.1:0-1527 GCA_964434125.1 uncultured Gammaproteobacteria bacterium | reverse complement strand
TTTCAAATCTTCCAAGAATAAATTTACTCTCTTTTTCAAATCAGACATTTTTTCTACACCCAATTCTTTGTTTATTTCATTTTCTAAATCAATTTTTCCCCAATCAATCAATTGAGAGTCTGTACCTTCAAATTCTCCAAAATCTCTTTCTGCAATCAATTTGGACATAAAAATTTGCCCTTCACACGGATACTCTTCCAATATATTGTTCAACGTCTCGACACATCGACCTAATGGTGAACAAAAAATTAAATCAACACCATAATTATTCTTAAGATTTCGCCCAGCCTCTTTTGCCTGTTTAACTCCATTAGAAGTCAACTTGCTGTCATCTTTACCTTGAAGTATTTGTTTGGCATTGGCTTCTGTTTCTCCATGTCTCACCAAAATTAATTTCATGTTGGATATTATACAATAAATTTAACATTTTTAAATAAAGTAATACCTTGATTACCGTGGTACAAGTTATTATAATTAATCTATGGGTTATATTGGTAATTTAGAAAAGAAAAATTTAATTCAAAAACTTCGTCAAGAAGGACATTCTTATAGGGAGATTGAAAAACTAACCCATACATCCAAAAGTACTATTGGTAACTATTGTCAAAATATAAATTTAAGTGAAAATCAAATACAAAAGCTATTAGAAAATAAAAAAAATGGTTTAACCAAAGCCACCTTATTAGGTTCCGAGGCAAATAAAAAAAAACGTATTATTCAAGAAACCACGTTACTTAAAAAAGGTATCAAGCAAATCGGAAAAATGTCTCAACGTGATAGGTTTATTGCTGGTGTTGCTTTATACCAAGGAGAAGGATCAAAAACCAATAATGCTGTTGAATTTACCAACTCTAATCCAGAAACAATAAAATTTATGGTCGATTGGTTTGGCGAGTTTTGTATGATCAATAAATCAAAATTAAAACTAAATCTCTGGTTACACGACAATTTGAGCGAATCAAACGCAATTAAGTTTTGGTGTCATTTTTTAGAAGTAGAATCCTCTCAATTTGGAAAAACATATTTTGCTAAAAATAAAATTAATAGTCAAAAAATTAGAAAAAATATCCATCAATTCGGAATTATAAAAATTCGGTTTTATAATTCAGCAAAATTACGCCTTATTTTAGGATGGATAAAAGGTGTTTTATCTGGATAAAATCAATGTTATAATCTAGCTCAGCTTCGCACATTAACTTTATTCATGAATCTTTAATCATTAATCATGATTCTAGATTTATTCATTCCCCTGTAGCTCAATGGTAGAGCGCCCGCCTGTTAACTAAATAGCAGCTTTCTCGAGTAATCGAGTTTGAAAAATTGGGAGAATTGCGTGAAACCTAAAGTCCGAAATTTCGGACCATGGCAACCCGCAGCCGAGGGACGTAACATTTTGCTTTGCAAAATTGTACGTTCAAGGTTCAGAGACTAGGTGAGTACACCTTTAAGCACCCAAGTTCCGATTTATCGGAATATGATATAGTCCAAGCCTGATTGAAATTTCAGGATTTCTTGTAAGCGGTAGGT
>CAYSTF010000115.1:0-1561 GCA_964434125.1 uncultured Gammaproteobacteria bacterium | reverse complement strand
AGGAGGAAGCCTTAAGACAAAATGTTATAATTTCTCCATGAATAAGGTAAATATATTAGCACCGGCGGGGAATTGGGAAAGCTTGATGGCGGCGATAAATGCCGGAGCTGATGAGGTTTATTTTGGAATTGGCCAGCTTAACATGAGAGCGGCCGGAGCCAATAATTTTGAACTAAGTGATTTAGGAAAAATTGCTAAATTGTGCCAAGAAAAAGATATTAAAACTTGGGTAACACTAAATACGGTGGTTTATGATGAAGAAATTGAAGTAATTAAAAAATCTTTGGCAGAAATTAAAAAGGCAAGAATTGATGGCATAATTGCGGCTGATTTGGCAGTAATCAAAGAAGCAAATTCTTTAGGGATTGAAGTGTGTGCCTCGACTCAAATGTCAGTGTCGAATTTAGAGACAGTGAAAATATTAAGTAAATGGGTGGACCGAATTGTCTTGGCCAGAGAGCTAAATTTGGAACAAATAAAAAATATTGTTGAGGGAGTTAAAAAAGAAAAAATTGTGGGGCCGAAAGGAAATTTAATCGAGATAGAGGTGTTTGGTCATGGGGCAATGTGTGTGGCTATGTCGGGTAGGTGTCAAATGAGTTTGTACACTTATAATTTATCGGCAAACAGAGGTAAATGTGTGCAAGTGTGCAGACGAAAATATGAGGTTAAAGACAAAGATACAGGTAAAGAACTGGTGTTGGATAATGATTGGGTAATGAGTCGTTCGGACTTATGTACTATTGGTTTGTTGGATAAATTAGTAGCAACAGGAATTAAAACTATAAAAATTGAGGGTCGAGCTAGAAGTGCGGATTATGTAGATACAGTAATAAAAACTTACAAAAAAGGTTTGCAATTAATTGGTGAAAATAATTTTGGAAAGAAAGAAAAAGGAGATTTGCTACATGGTTTAAAAACAGTTTTTAATCGAGGCTTTAGCAGTGGATTTTATATGGGTCGATCGACTGACGAATGGGCTAGTGGCGAAAATAATTTGGCCACTGAAACAAAAATATTATTAGGACAAATTGAACATTTTTATCAAAAAATAAATGTAGCAGAAATTAAATTAAATAAAAACAGTCGAGTAAATAATGGCGACGATTATATAATAATTGGGCCAAGTACTGGTGTTTTGAGAGATAAATTTTTTGAGACAAAAATGGAAAAAGAGACGTTAACTTTTAAGACTAAACAAAGAGTGAGAAAAAACGATAAACTATTCTTAGTAGTCAAAAATGAAAACTAAGGTAGTAGTTAATGATTTAATGCAAAAGAACTATGTTTATTGGAGAACGGAGCCAATAGGCAAAAATTTTGATCCACGATTTAAACCAGAATTGACACCAAAAGAAATGTTGGAATTGGGAGTGTTTGGAGGAAAGTATATGACCGATTGCAAAGACGAGTTCCCTACTGATTGGTTTAAAAAGGCCAAATTAAATCACGAATTTCATGATCCAAAAATAAATTTTTTTGGAATAAATGCCAGTCAACCATTAGCAGAATGGATCAAAAAAGGTTGGATAAATCCAGACGATCCCAGAGGTTGGTTTCA
>CAYSTF010000114.1:0-1566 GCA_964434125.1 uncultured Gammaproteobacteria bacterium | reverse complement strand
GTTTAATAAAGACGTCAGAATTATAAGTGTAAATATAGAAACACAATAATAGAAAAGCAAAGAAAAATAATTTTGCCCACTGTTTTTTTATTGTTTTCCAAGAGCTAGTGATAATTTTAAAAAAATAACTGAGAATTAGTAAATCAAGCAAAACCGCTTGATTAATACCAAAATTATTATTCACAAAAGTTGGATAAGTAACAATATCGATGCCAAATAAAATAATTGTTAAAGTAAGAACGATTGGTAATAAATAGTGATTATTAAATTTTTTTAAATAAAGAATTTGCTTAAATTTTTTATTGGAAAAGAAAAGTAAAAAAAGAATTATTGCAAAAAATAGTCCAATATAAATTCTTAAATCTAGAAAAAAATAATCACCAATCACTCCTCGGTATTTAAATAATTCCATGACCGCAAAAAAAATTATTAAAAAATACAAAGGGTCGATTAATTTTTTAACAGTCATCTTCTTAATTATTGTAGCATTGTAGAATGGAATTATCATATTTTATATAAAAATGTTAACATCAATCATATGTTAAAAAACAAAATTTTCAACAAAATTTTGACTGCAATTAGTTTTCTACTTATGATCACGGTAAATGCCTTAGCTAATATTTTACCGATCAATGGAACTACTACTGGAGATGTGTCTGACGCTTATCCAAACTTATTTGCACCGGCAGGAATTACTTTTTCCATTTGGGGTGTCATTTATTTCTTACTTTTTATTTATGTTATTTTTCAATTGATTGTCAAAGATAAAAAAGTTGAGCAAGTATTAAATAAAATAAATGTTTATTTTATTATTTCTTCATTGGCCAATGCGGTGTGGATTTTTCTTTGGCATTATCAGCTAATTGCTTGGTCAGTATTATTCATGTTCATAATTCTTTACTCACTAATTAAAATTTCTTCATTAATTAATCAAACACAATTAAATTTAAAAGATAGGGTTTACGCTAAAGTGCCTTTTGGTGTCTATTTCGGTTGGATCACTATTGCCAGCATTGCTAATATTACTACCTTGTTGGTGAGCTGGGGTTGGAAGGATTTTATTTTTACTGATCAAATTTGGACAATTATTATTTTATTAGTTGGCGCTGTGATTGCTTCTATGACTACTATCAAAGAAAGAAATATCGCTTATGGTTTGGTTCCGGTTTGGGCTTATTTTGGAATTTATTTAAAACATAGTTCTCCAGCTTTTTTCAATAAGATGTATCCGAATGTAATCACAACAAGCCTTATTTGTATTTTAATTTTTGTGATAGTGGATCTTTATCTTTTAATTAAGAAAAAACATCTGTAAATATTTGTAATTAATTACAATAGGCTTTGAGAAATTCAGAATATTTAGTGGTGTAGTGATTAGATAAAAGATTGCGTTTCATTTGCCAATTATTTTTTTTTAAGTGTTTGGTAAAAGTAACAGTATGATTACCAAATTTTTGATTAATGAGATCTACGGCTCTAATAATTTTATTTTTTTTATCAAATTTGGGTAGGTAAGATTTTTCATACAAAGGTTGTTGCAGTGTTTTTTGAGAAACTAAATCTTTC
>CAYSTF010000113.1:0-1588 GCA_964434125.1 uncultured Gammaproteobacteria bacterium | reverse complement strand
TTGAAAAACTAAAAGCTAAGATAGAATCACTTCATGAAGCCAATCCAATGATGGGCCATCGGGGTTGTCGACTTGGGGTAACGTTTCCTGAGATAAACCAAATGCAGGTAAAAGCAATTATGAGTGCAGCTTGTGAGTTGGTAAAAGAGAAAAATGCCAAAATAGTTCCTGAAATTATGATTCCATTGGTAGGCGATGTCGAGGAATTAAAATGGCTTAAGTCAAAATTAGTTCCAGTGATTGAAGAAACCATGAAATCTTATGGGGTCAAATTAAAATACGAAATTGGAACTATGATTGAGATTCCTCGAGCAGCAGTCACGGCCGATGAAATTGCAGCTGAAGCTGAATTCTTTTCTTTTGGGACAAACGATTTGACCCAAATGACTTATGGATTTAGTCGAGACGATGCGGGTAAATTTATCAAAGATTATTTACGCGAAAAAATCTTAGTGGAAGATCCATTTAAGAGTGTTGATCAAAAGGGAGTTGGTAAGCTGATGGAAATGTCAGTTAAGCTTGGTAGAAGTGCCAACAAACACCTAAATATCGGTATTTGTGGAGAACAAGGCGGAGACCCAGAAACAGTTAAATTCTGTCACCGAATTGGACTAAACTATGTGTCTTGCTCACCTTACCGAGTACCAATTGCTCGTTTGGCTGCAGCTCAAGCAGTGGTGGAAGAAAGCAAGAAATAGCTTGTCAGCCTGTCAGTTTTTCAGATTGTCAGAAAGACAAAAAACCCCTCCGGAAGGAGGGGTTTTTGGTTGGATGATAATATTTTTGTATGGATTACCATCGAAGATCGATTAGATTAAATCAATATGATTATTCGGAAAATGGTTATTATTTTGTAACGATATGTGTTCAGAATAAATTGAAATTGTTTTGGAATAATGAAAATTTATTTAATGGTAGGGCGGACACGGGGGTCTGCCCGTACATAAAATCAAAAGAAATCAGCCCGTACACGAAATCAAAAGAAATTTTTTCGGATATAAAATCAAAAGATATTCGTCCAAAAATGGAATCAGATTATAAAAATAAATTAAATGATATGGGTAAAATGATTTGAAAAATTTGGAATGAAATCCCGAATAATTATGATGGGATTGAAATTGATGAATTTGTGGTAATGCCAAATCATATCCATGGAATATTAATAATAAACAAAAATGTTAATCAAAACAAAAATGTAGTAGGGGTCGACCCCTGTGTCGACCCAAATAAAATAGTAAAGAATGATACATTGGGAATAATTATCAATAAATTTAAAACATTAACCACAAAAATTTATATCAAAAATATTAAACAAAATAATTGGCCAAGAATTAACAAACGTTTATTTCAACGCAATTATTACGAACGAATAATTAGAAATAAAAAAGAATATTTAAAAATCAAAGAATATATTAAATTAAATCCAATCCAATAATGTGGGGAAGAGATAGAAACAATATTGATAAAAGTTGATGAATATTGGGATTATAGGATATTTATGCTATAATTTTTCAATTTTCAAAATAAAATTTCAACCAAGAAAGCTTGGTTTTTTAGATATTTTTTTTGAAGTACTTTAACTTAACAA
>CAYSTF010000112.1:0-1613 GCA_964434125.1 uncultured Gammaproteobacteria bacterium | reverse complement strand
ATTTTTTGAGAAATTCAAAAACTTTTTGTTGAGTGAGGAGGTAGTAAACCATATTTATATTTTTCGACAAAGCAGGGTTCTGATTTATTATTGACTTAACTTCGTCGTCAGATACTTCGATTTTATTATCTTTGGCGATTTTGTTTATAGATAAATTTATCGCCCATTCTTCTGAAATTCGCTTTTTAAGATTATCCTTGTAACTATCTAGGGTTTGTTTTTGTGAGTCTAAATATTGCTGAACAGTTATGCCTGCCTGATTTGCTTGGTCAACTAAACCAGATAAGTGGTTTTGAAGATCAGAATTTACTAAGATCTCTGGAAGGGTAATTTTGGCATTGTCGATAAGTATTTTTATTATTCTATCCATTCTTTGATTTTCGTCTTTAATTTCTTTGTCGTTATTAACTAATTTAATGTCGTTTAAATACTTATCGTTTAGCTCAACTTCTGGCAACTCACAACTAGTAATTTCAACTTCCCAATCATGGTCTAGGTCGAGGTGTTCATTTTTAAATTTTATTTGAGGTTGGATTATTGGTTTGAGGTCGTTTGCTTTAATAATTTCGGAATATGAGTGTGAAATTAGGTGTGAAGCAACTTCTTCAAATATTTTTTCTGGAGAAATTGAATCTTTGACGACTTCAAGGGGTGCTTTCCCTTTTCTAAAACCCTTGGTTTCAAAGTTTTTTTGAACCGATTGGAGGGTAAGGTTGTATTCTGTTTGAATATCTTTTTGGCTGATAGTTAGGTCTATTATAAATGTTTTATCTTTATGTTTTTGGATTAATGGGTTTTGTTTCATAAGTGAGCATATGATACCATGATGTATAAATGGATGATTTATTTAAAAAAATAAAAACATTTTTTTTGTTGTCGACATTGCTGTTTTTGGGTGTCTTTATTGGATTTGGTGAACTTTTTTATCTAAAAAACAATCAGACTAAAAAGGTTTTAGGAGTTTCAAGTGATAGTGCTATAAATTTGATGATAGGTAGTGGTTCAGATAGAGATCAGGGAATAAACATAATTGAAAGTATTTCGAGTGATGACGCCAGGCCTTTGATAATAAAAAAATATTTAGAAAAATATAAATCACCATTAGCTCCCTATTCAGATTTAATATTTCAATTGTCACAAGATTATGGTTTTGAATATTATTGGATAGTTGCAATAGCCCAACAAGAATCAAATTTATGTAAAAAAATACCTCAAGATTCACATAATTGTTGGGGCTATGGAATTCACAAGCGAGGGACTCTGTCTTTTGATAGTTATGAACTAGCTCTCAAGAGCTATGCGGAATACCTAAAAAGAGAGTATTTTGATAAAGGCTTAAACACCCCTGAGTTGATAATGTCAAAGTATTGTCCTAGTTCAAATGGCTCTTGGGCAAGAGGAGTTTGGCAATTTATAAATGAGATGGAAGAAGGTAAATTTTGATGTGTAACTAATCTGCATACTTGACATATTTATAATATTTGATATATTACATCTTAGATCCCGGGGTGGCTCCTCTAAAAAGCATGCTCTGGGATTTTTTTTGTGGTAAAATTACGCCTATGGGAGTTATATCAACATCACAATTTAAAAGAGGTATTTATATTTTATTT
>CAYSTF010000111.1:0-1692 GCA_964434125.1 uncultured Gammaproteobacteria bacterium | reverse complement strand
TTACTGATAATAAGTATTATCGCTATTGTTCTGAGATTTTTTTACCTAGGCTCACTTCCATACTCTTTAAATGGCGACGAAAAAGCCTTTGGTTACTATGCTTGGTCAATCGCTAATTTTGGAACTGATGAATATGGTAATAAACTTCCATTGTATTTTCCGTCAATAGGTGACTATAAATACCCTGTCTACACTTATTTATCTGCTCCATTCTCATATGTTTTAGGGTTAAATGAAAATCTACCGAGATTAGTTTCTTCTCTAGCTTCTATCTTAATGATTTTTGTTATTTATAGTTTTTCCAAACTCCTTTTTAAGTCAGAAAAAATTGCTTTAATTTCAGCTGGATTATTAGCCATTTCCCCATGGAACATCACTTTTAGTCGTACTGCCTCAGAATCAAACTTAATGACATTATTATCTTTCTCAGGCTTTTATTTTCTCTACAAATATCTTTTTTCTTACCCAAAAATCAAGAATTTAGTTTTTTCACTTACTCTTTTGATCCTTTCATTATTTACTTATTCTGCCGGCCGAATTTTTATTCCATTGATGATTTTATTTTTTGTTGTTTTCTCTATTATCAAAAAAAATAAAATTGCTATCAAGAAATCATTAATAATTTTTATTAGTATCTGCCTAATAGTCGGTATTTCTTTTATCAATCCAGCCAGTCGAGCTAGAGCTAACAGTATTTCAGTTTTATCTCGTTCCGAAACACGCCAAGAATGGCTTGCCCAATCAGCTTATGTTCTCGGTTTGGGTCAACCAACCAATCCTCTTATTACTCGAACCTTTTTTAACAAACCAATTGCCTTGTTTAACGAACTTGTTCAGCGATACTTATCTCATTTTTCACCTAATTATCTTTTTGTCAGTGGTGATATTGTCAAACTTAATGCCATCCATAATTTTGGTAACTTTTACATCTTTGAAATTATCTTTTTTATTATTGGCATCGGATTATTAATTAATAGAATATTTAAAAAAGATTTTCCTTCATTTCTAATTATTGCTGGCATAATTATCAGTCCAATAGCTGCTTCCACTACCATTGAAACACCTTCAGCCGTCAGACAACTAGTTGGTTTACCATATTTTTTAATCGCTATTTCATTGGGAATAAATCTTTTAGTCAAAAAAATAAAATGGATCATTGTACTAATAGTTATGCTTTACCTATATTTTTTTATTTTCCTTATTCTCTCTATTTTTAAAATTAAACCTTACCAACAACCATGGACTACTGATCAAGGGAACCAAGAATTAGTTAATAAAATATGGCAAGTCAAAGACAATTATAAATATGTTTTTATTCCCAACGATCCTTATATTGATTTTCTTTTTTATAAAAAGATTTCTCCAAAAGATTTCTTATCAGAAGCAAAAATTAAAACTGAAAAAATTGGTGAGTGGAATCGAGTCATCCAATACAAAAATATTATTTTTAATGTTGATAAAAATTGTACTAAAACTGGGCAAGTTAATGCTTTGTATATTTGTACCGGAGAAGAAGTATCACCTTATGCAAATATTATAGACGTAATTAGGTACAACGATGGTAATCCAAAGTATATAATATATGATTTTATTCCTAATTTTAAACCAACAACTAATCCTCCCTCAAAAATAAAATAGATGAAAGAAGATGAATTAGACTGGAGATGGCCAAATAGTATTTATACTATACCC
>CAYSTF010000110.1:0-1726 GCA_964434125.1 uncultured Gammaproteobacteria bacterium | reverse complement strand
TTTTTTCCACTTCTGTACTGTTATTAGTTGAGCTAGTTGGATTGGCTGTAGGTTGGGGATTAATTGTTGGAGAAACGCTATTGGTTACAGTCGGACTGGGGTTGGGATTAACTGGTACAGTGAAATTAATATTTGGATAATTAGCTGTCGCTTCAGCAAGCTCAAAAACTGCCTGATCACTATTAGTTCTAGACCAACTTAATCCTTTTTCTGTACTAGTGTAGCTCATCTGATCAATGATATTTGATTCATCATCTTGAAGAATCACACGATCTTGATCATTATTTAGTCCTGACAATTCAACTACTAAAAAATTTTCAGACCAAAGCTCATCACCTTGAAATGTATAAAGTACTTTTTTATCATCACTGATAGTGAAATTTAAATAATCTAGGGGATTGGCCTGATTTTCACCAAGATAAATAATTTCTACCCATTCGCTACCCGTCAGAGGATTGGGAAAAACTTCATTAATGATTAAAGGTGCCATGAAAATATCCACTTAGTTATTGTTAATTAATTAATTAACAATTATTTGACAATAAAAAAACCAGCTCCGAAGAGCTGGTTTAATTTTTTAAAACAATTTCTTGATTTAATAACGATTACTACGATTATCTGAACGATTACCGCCGTAACTACGTTGTCCACCAAAGCCACCACCACGATTAGTACGAGGTTGACGAGGTCTGGCTAAATTAACGATCACTTCACGTTCGCCAATTTTTTGACCAGCCATTCCATCAATAGCAGCTTGAGCTTGTTCTTCACTGGAAAATTCGACGAAGGCAAAACCCTTAGGTCTACCTGACATACGATCAGTGATTAAATTTACATTGGTGATTTCACCAAATTTTGAGAAAACTTCTTGAAGTTCTTCTTGTGTGGCTGTGAAAGGTAAATTGCCAACAAAAAGCTTTTTTTTGTTTTCTTCTTCTTGTCTGTAATCAGACATGCTTTCCTTTTTCTCTTGCAAAAAATATTTGCAAAGATAATAATAATCACCCTAAAATTAGGGTCATCTTGTATTTTGAACTATGGAGGAAATAATATTGGACCTCTGCACGTTTTCAATCTAAGACTTGTCTATTATATCATAAAATCGATAATAAAACTAGGAATTTTGTTGAATGGACTATGTGCTTCTGAAGGGAATCGAACCCCCGTTTTTGGTTCCGGAAACCAACGTTCTATCCACTAAACTACAGAAGCCAAGTTGTAACTGTTTTTAAAACAAATAGTATCTTTATTGTTTCTGTTTTTTAGCTAACAGTAAAGTATTTTCTAGTAAACAAGCAATAGTCATCGGTCCAACTCCACCTGGAACCGGAGTAATATAAGTTGTTAAATTTTTTACCTCAGCAAAATCTACATCACCAACCAAACCTTCTTGAGTGCGGTTAATGCCTACATCAATCACCACCGCTCCTTTTTTCACCATTGTCTTTTTAACAAAATTTGCTTGGCCAATGGCGGCAATAACAATATCAGCCTGAGCACAAGTTTTAGTTAAATTTTTTGTTCGAGAATGACAGATTTCAACAGTGGCATTGTTGGCTAACAACATAAGTGCAATTGGTTTACCTACTAAATTACTTCGGCCAATGACTACGGCTTTTTTTCCATTAAGCTCAATCTGATATTCTTCCAACATTCTCATAATCCCCTTAGGTGTGCAAGGAGCTAATAAGTCATCTAATTTGGGTAATTGTTTTTTGAGAAATAA
>CAYSTF010000109.1:0-1796 GCA_964434125.1 uncultured Gammaproteobacteria bacterium | reverse complement strand
CGATAATACCATCACTCATTAGTTTAAGTGTTCACTATGTGTTTGGACCTGAACAAGATTATTTTTTTAATCCAGTTTCAAAAAAACCTAGGCCGGTGTAATTATTTTTTCCGTTTGTGCCTTTGGTAAAAGACATTGGTTCAAAAAACGACTGATTAAATTCCTTAACGCTAAATATTTGTGAAGATGAAAAGGGATATATTTCGCCCGAGTAAACATTGTTGATATTTAGTTTAATTTTTGATGGATATTTATTGGAATATCTAGAAATAATTTCAAAATTTAGATCTGAACCACAATCGTTGCTACCATCGGTATTTCTTTTTACCCAATAAGAGTATTTTGGACCACTTGAATAAATTTGACTGACAGATCCAATGGCTATGTGTGGGCCTTCAAAATCTGTCCTTTTGGTTAAATATAAGCTTGACCAATAATGGCCCTTCCAATCTGGCGACGGGCTAGAGTTGAACCATTGATGGTCCATCCAGGCCTTGCCAGCAACTACTTTTCTGATTGTTCCATCAGTGTCTATAATAGAACCGGTTATGTCTAAGTCGGGAATACTATAATAAAAAGTATCTTTTGGGGAAAAAACAGAAATGTTTCCGTTACACCCCCACAAAAGGGGAGAGTTATATCCCTTTGAACTTACTGTTTTTTCGGTTAGAAGTAAATCTATCGTGCCAATTTGTGGTGTTGACCCTTTTAATGAAAATTGTTTAGCTCCTCTTTTTAGGGGAAGAAGCTCTTTTAAAGTCAATGATGGTCCGTCTGTTTGGGTATAAGAAACATTTAATAGACCGTTTTTAATAGTGGCACTTACTTTTCCTGGAAAATTGGTTTTCTGAGAAAGCTTTTTGGTAGAGTCGTCATATCTACTAGTGAGTAAACCAAAAATTTTTCCTATTTTGGAAAAAGAGATTATATACCCCGTGTCTTTGGTATCTTTGTCAGAACTTGATCTAACCAATAAATTTATGTACCACCATTCTCTTTTGAAAGTGGAATGAAATATGTGATCATCTGGAAAATTTATAAGAGGTTTAGATTTCTTGGCTGTTGTTGATGCCGCTTGAGAACGAGTTTCTGTATTTGTTTTACTAATGAAATTAGAAATTAACATCGGAAGAATTGCTATTACTAGAAGAGCAAGTAAGGGTAATAGTTTTTTAGATTTCATTACCTAGTTTGATACTTTTTCTTTCCAATAGCAATATCTATTCGATTATTTCAACACCCATAGAGCGGGCAGTACCTATGACAGAGCGTTTGGCGGCTTCTAAATCCTTAGTGTTAAGATCGGGCATTTTGTTGGTGGCTATTTCTGTTACTTGAGCCATGGTTAACTTACCTACTTTTTCTTTACCAGTGATACCAGTGCCTTTTTCGATCCCTGCCATTTTTTTTATCATATTGGAAACTGGGGGTTTTTTGAGAATAAAAGTAAAAGTTCGGTCTTCAAAAATTGTGACGATTGCGGGAATTACAGAACCTCGCTGGTCTTTGGTCTTTTCGTTGAATTCGTTACAAAAATCCATTATTTTAATACCATGAGGTCCAAGTGCAGTACCGACTGGTGGAGCGGGATTGGCGCTACCGGCTTGGATTGCGATTTTAACAATTGCTTTAATTTTTTTTGCCATATGTTAGAACGTTAGAGCTTTGGAGCTTTAGAGCGTTGGATAAATATTTTATAATTCTTTAGTAACTTGTAAAAAATCGAGTTCGACTGGGGTTTCTCTTTCAAAAAATGAAACTAAGACACGAATTTTACCTTTTTCTTGATCAATAGT
>CAYSTF010000108.1:0-1807 GCA_964434125.1 uncultured Gammaproteobacteria bacterium | reverse complement strand
TGGTAGAAAAAAACGATAAAAAAGAGGATTTGTATGACGTGGCAAAGGATATATTTGGGTAAACTAGACTGCCAGACTGTCAGATTTTCGGTCAGCCATTTAATTTTTTTTATATTTATAGTGATATAATTTTTAAAGTCTATGTTGGATTACATAAAAAGACAAGAATTACGTGAGCTTGGTTTCGATCAACTAGAAAATGAATTTTTGCCATTGTTGGATAAGTTTAATCAACAAATAGCTGTAGCAATCGAAAAAGAAATTCCTAAGGAAATTAAACAAAATTATAATAAAGAAATATTAAATATATATTTTAATTTGATAAAAGAATATCAATTTTCTTCATCTATAGTTCAACATTGGTTAAAAAAAAATATTGCAGCACTTGATGAAATTACAGCTGATTACAAAGAATTAATATTTCATAGAATTCAAAAATCACTTAATCAGATTAGAGGAGAGAACGTTGTATGGCAGAAGGGATGACAGTTGCACCACCTGAAGTTTCATTGACTCGCGCAGTCCATAAAGAACAAGAGGAAGCGGCTAAGGATGTGTGTGAAAAAAACTATAGAAAATTAAAAGGACATTATGGTGAAGATTTTGCAAAACAAATAAGATCTGACTTTGGTCAATTTCTAGGGGAGTCTGATTTTGTTGGTCAAGTAACAACAATTATTCCCAATAGGCACCATTCTATTGAAACTCTTGTGGACAATGGTGACTACATACGAGAGGCAATAAGAAAACACTACGAAGAAGAAGGTGTGGCGATTGAAGTAGAAGCTAAAAATCCTTATGAATTGGCCAAAAGAGTGGGGTATGAATTGACCGGTCCTTTGGGAGTTGAAGAAATTAAGGGATTTGAAGGAGATTTTAGGCCAGGTGAACGATTGTGTACTTTTAATAATATAGAATCACGACTTGAGGGATATCATATACTTTGGTTACGTCATAAAAATGCAGATCATGTTTTGCCGGCAGATGAATTAACGACAGAGAATATGACCGAAGAATGGAAGCAATATCTCCGAGAAATTGGCCGCTTTGATCAATCAACCGGTCAATACATTTTGGACGGTCTGACTCCATCCAGTGAAGATCCATATGGGATTTCGTCAATGTCGGTTCAAATTGGTCGGACTAGTAATCATGTTTCAATAAAAAACCGGTATAACCATACCGTGGGTAATCCTGATTCGACTTTTGACAATGATTTGGATAGAGTCGTTGATGGACTAAAACTAGCGGCTTATACAAAAGTGGGAAGGGAGGATTTGATGAGTCAAGGTAAACTTGGGATCGAAAATGGTTATGTACTAGACCACAATGGTGGTATACATCCATATCTTTATGAGATAAATAATATTTATTATGGTTTTTATGAATCAATTGAAAATGGAGTAGTAAGGAGTATTCCCAATAATGAATATCATATGTTGTCGCCAAGCCTTTATATTAAAAAAGGAAAAGGGGAAAAGGGTGAATTAGTGGTTATTAATCTGGACAAATATGAAACCTCATTTAATAATACCGAGGTATTAATTAATGATGATGGTTCGCAAAGTTTGATTTGTATAAAAGATAAGAAACCAGTTGTTAGCTTCACTTACAGGGTTGATAAACAAAACCAGATTCAATCTTTGACAATGTTGGTTGAGGGGGCTATTGGTTATATTTTAAATAATCCAAACTTAACCAAACTTATTGTTGTTGGAGAAACAGCTGATATAGGTTATAACACAAATTTAACTGAGCTTGAGATTCGAGAAGGGGCAAAAACAGGTAGTATATCCAATAACGAAAA
>CAYSTF010000107.1:0-1813 GCA_964434125.1 uncultured Gammaproteobacteria bacterium | reverse complement strand
TTCTAAAATATCCTTATTATTCATACCAAATTATACCTTCTGTTTTATACTGTGCGGAGAGGGCGAGATTCGAACTCGCGAGCTTTTTACAGCGCAGACTTTCCAGGTCTGTGGAATGAACCACTATCCGACCTCTCCTTATTTTTAAAAAGCACCAACAACGTCTGCTATTTTAACAAACTTTCCAACTTATTTTTTGCTTTCTTCAATAACACCTTTTCACTATCATAAGCCAGCTTTTCACAAGCCTCTTCATGGCTATACCAATTTCTTTCAATCACCATCTCGCTATCGTAATATTTTAAATTACTTGGACTGTCATATTCCATCAAAAAGAAAGTAACTTTTTTAATAATTTTTTTTCTATTTTCTGCATCCCACAAAATATAATTATTTGACCCGACCTTAGTCATAATATTTGCTTTAATTCTCCCTTCCTCTTCAACTTCTCTAAGTGCCGCTTGTTTCAAAAATTCATTGTCTTTCAGGTGACCTTTTGGAAATTTATAAACTGGTTTTGGATTTTTCTTTTTACCCGATTTATAGCCTGAAATTGTTCTTATTAATAGCCATTTTATTTTTCCATTTTCTCGTTTATACACGATTCCTCCCGCCGATCTCTCGTCGTAATACAAGTTGTCTTTTATTTTGATTGCCTCATTTATCATGACTGTCTGATTATATCGTAAAAATGATAGAATAAGCTAAAAGTTACTAGTTAAATTTCGTATGAAAAAAATCTTAAGTCTTTGTCTAATACTCGTAAGTAGTTTATTTTTATCAGCCTGTGGAGTTAATCCCGACAACAATAGCGCCACCACTACTCCAAGCGACCAAGAAGAAAAAGTCGCGACATCTTTTTCTCTTCGTGACTTAATTGCCAAAAATATTCCTCAAAAATGTACTTGGTCAAGTAATGTTGACGGTACTGAATCAAATGGGACTATTGTTATTTATGGCAAAAAATTTAAGCAAGATACTGCTGTTAAACAAGACGATTTTGATTATATTGGACATACAGTTAGTGATGGTACTTATATCTATACTTGGCAAGAAAATTCCAATAAAGATAGCCCAGATGTTGCGATAAAAATGAAACTAGACTCTATCGATACAGCCCCAGAAGGGGATTCACAAGAAGTAGATTCTTCTACAAATGAGACTGTCAATCTTGATCAAGAATATGAATATAACTGTGCCCCTACCGTGGTATCTGAGGCTGATTTCCAGCCACCAAAAGATATCGAATTTGTTGATTACAGTCAATTTTTGGAAGATATCCAAAGTAATATCCCTCAGATCAATCCTAGTGATTTTGAGTAATAATTTCAATTATTCGACTAGTTGACTGTTGGGGAATTAATTCAGTCACTTTGATTATTTTGGCCCCTACTTGTTCAGCCTGATTTTTTTTAATAATCAAATTTTTGTCATTTTCACTTACCGCAATTATTGTCGGTTTGATTTTTTTTATTATTTTCAGATATTCATCATTGGTCTTCATTTCTGGTAATTTTACAACTTGATCAACCATTCTCAGATTCTCCAAAATTATCGCTCTGTTTTTTTGATTATTAATTGGCCTATTATTTCCTTTGTTTTTTTTAATATTTTCGTCAGATTCTAATAAAACTACTAGTTTGTCTCCTAAATTTCTAGCTTTATTCAAAAAAACGATATGTCCTAAGTGTAAGACATCAAAACATCCTCCGACTAAAACTATTGTATTTTTTTTCATGTGTTCTCGATGGGAGTCGAACCCATATCACTCCCTTCGGAGGGGAATATTCTATCCATTAAACTACGAAAACCT
>CAYSTF010000106.1:0-1962 GCA_964434125.1 uncultured Gammaproteobacteria bacterium | reverse complement strand
AAACGTTATTTTTTATTGATTATTTTCTTTTAATTGTCTAAGTTTCCACATAAATAATTTATAAGGGGTTTTGATGGTCCCTGGGTTTTGATCTTTGACAAAATATCGAGCCATTTCTAAAATTTTTCGATCAGTATTTTTAGCCAGACGAATGTAAAGAGAGCGATTTTTCCAATCAAAGAGTTCTTTGGCCAATTCTAAACCATAAGCTTGATATTCCATTTTTACGTATTTTTGCCGTTTTTCTAGTGTATTTTTAAATTTTTCAATTTGTAAAGAAATTTGGGTAGGTTTATCTTGTCTCATCTTTTAAATAAAGAATATATGCTTGGCCATCAGTCAAAAAATTATTACCACTTTTTTTGGTACCGTAAAGTAATCCGGTTAAATTAATCTTTTCAAAAGAAGAAAGATATCCGTTGTTTTCAATAGTAGTTTTAATATTTTCGCGTTCTTCGTCGACTATTAATTGAGTGGTGTGGAAAGGTAAAATAATCTTAAATTTCTTTTTTATTTCTTCGTCAAAATGGGCAGTCCCTACCCAAATAGTCTTGTTCTGGGGTATTATGAAGTTTGTATCCCAAAAATGAATATGGTGGCGAGAACCGATAGAGTTTGGTGATGTTGGTAATCCATAGGAAAATGGGCTTGGTTGAGTGTCCCAAAAAACAGGTAGTCCTGGAGTTTGAGGATAAGGCTGTTTGGTTAACAGTGAAGTAATTATTTTGGAGTAAGATTTAAAACTAGGTCCGTCTAATAGATACCAACCAGAATTAGTAAAGGCTTTATCAAGTGTTTCTCTGTCCGAGACAATAATTATATTTATTGGTTCAGCAGGGACTGAACTAATTGACTCGCTTACTTTTGGCAAAGAATTAAACAGTTTGTTGGTAATTTGGGAGGTTTCTATAATAGTTTTGGTTACAGGGGTTATTGAAGTTTGTTCAAGAGGGTGAGTAAAGAAAAAATAGAAAATATAAACTATCCAGATAGTAATTAATAGAATGCTTGTAAATGTAAGTGTTTTTGTGTTTAATTTAACTTGAATTTTTTTTGGTGGATTAAATCTTTTTTTTATTTTTAGTGAAGTAATAATAATGCTTAACCAAGCCAAGCCAACAGCTATACCGGCAAATACATCTGAGGGCCAATGTGCTCCGAGATAAATCCGTGAAGTACCTACTAAAATAATTAAGCTAATACCAACTATAAAGCTTAAGGTCTTTATATATTTGTTTTTGCCTGATTGGATTACAAAATAGACAAAAAGCCCATAAAAAGCGATAGCAACGAAAGTGTGCCCGCTGGGCAAACTATAGGTAGACTCGGACACAAGAGCGTTGGTGATGGGCGGTCGTGGTCTTTCAACAATGTTTTTTATTATCCAAACAAAAAATTCTCCTCCGATTACTGATATCAATAGAGTCACTAAAATTCTCCACCTTTTGTACAAAAAAAGGAGGATTGATGAAATTAATAAACCGACAGCAACGATTTCGCCTTTGGCCAGATAAGTAATAAACAGCATTTGTTGGTTAAGTTTTGGGTGGCGTAGCATGCTAAAGAAGTTGATAACTCTTAAGTCAAACTGAACTAACCTGTCTTGGCCGATATAATTTCTAACAATGACAAAAAAAAGATAAATAAATGAGAGAGTAAAAAGAGTACCAATAGTGAAATGGAAGCCGTATCGATGGTTTTTGGTGAATCTTTTTTTGAAAAATCTAAAAGTTTTAGGGTATTTATTTTTGAGACGATCAACCTCCGGGTCGTTTTTTATACCTCGACCAATAGATTTAGTAATAGATTTAATAAGTTTTACCATGGTGGACCCAGGCGGACTTGAACCGCCGACGACTCAGTGCGACTGAGATGTTTTACCACTAGACTATGGGCCCAAAATTTTTTTTATTTCTTCAAATATTTTAGGAATGAGAGCTTTTATTATATCTGATTCTGGTT
>CAYSTF010000105.1:0-1977 GCA_964434125.1 uncultured Gammaproteobacteria bacterium | reverse complement strand
AATCATCCCTGGCTTGCCACAACGAAGCATTCTCAGCCCAATACTTCTGCCACTTTTCTTCTACTAATTTAAAATCTGCCATATTTAGTCAACAATCCCCATCTTGTTATTAACTTGAGCAGTTAAGATTCGGCTCTCTTCTCCCTCTTTAGTTTCTGTTGCCAAAGTCAACTTTTGTTCTTCACTCATAAAACTCCCACCTACAATCCCCTTATTAGTATCAACCTGATATCTTTGTCTTGCGTTAATCATTTTGTCGATGTCAACTAAAGGATTAACTTCTTCTCTAGCAGTCTGTTCTTTAGTATAGTTTGGTTTACTGTTTGGTAATTCTTGACCATCAACAAAAATTCTTCCCTGTCGACGACTATCGCGGACTATTTTAACTTCTTTCATAACTCTTATTTTATCATTTACTACTCCAAAATTATGATATTATTATTCTAAACATATCTATGATTTCCAAAAAAATTCTTGTTATATGGGTTTTTAGTGTCTTGATTACTTTTTCTATCGGCTATTGGGTTGCTAAAAATAATGAAAAAAGTGATTTACAGCAAGAAGAAATTATCAGAAAAAAATTTAATTATAAATATATTAATCCAATTTTGGAGTGCAATCCCGATATTAGCCTTAACAACCAACTAACTCCCCTAAAAAATGATATTGAAACAATTATCAGCCGAGAAATTAACAACAAAAATATTACTTTTGCTTCAGTTTATTATCGTGATCTAAACAACGGACCCTGGTTTGGTATTAATGAGAAAGAGTATTTTTCGCCAGCAAGTTTGATTAAAGTACCAATATTAATAGCATATCTCAAAAAGGCCGAAAACGAACCAACACTTTTACAAAAAAAACTTACCGTCATCAATGACCCAAGTATCGGCAACAACATCCAAAACATTAAACCATCCCAAGCAACTGTTACCGAGACCGAATACACCATTGAGAAACTCCTTGAGGAGATGATTATTTATTCCGACAACAACGCTTACAACACCTTAGCCCAGAATTTAACCAGCGAAGAAATCATGAAAGTCTACCAAGACCTAGATGTCGATATCTCCAAGGCGTTTGCCAATCCAAACGGGAACATTATCACTATCAAAGCTTATGCCTCCTTTTTTAGAATCCTTTATAACGCTTCATATCTAAACCAAGAAATGTCTGAGAAAGCCCTAAACCTATTATCTCAAGTTGAATTTAAAGACGCCCTTGTAGCGGGAGTCCCACAAGAAATTACCGTGTCTCACAAGTTTGGTGAAAGAAAGTACTTAGATAATAACGAAATACAATTTCATGATTGTGGGATTGTTTACAAACTAAAAAATCCCTATCTCTTATGTGTAATGACAAAAACTCAAAAAACCATAGATCAAGGTATAAATTTAATAAAAGAAATATCAAAAACCACCTACCAAGTAATTGACAGCCAAATATAAGTCATCACAACTAAGTGTCTTGTCACAACAACCCACCCGTCATCAGGCTCTGTCTTAAGAAACATTTTAACCTTCAACCAAAATTATAATTTAAACAAAATTTCACCCTCAATATCTGTCCTTTTTATTTCAATACTTTTATCCTCTAATTTTTTCAAAATTTCCTCTGTTGGATGTCCAAATCGATTATTTTTTCCAACACTTATTACTGCAATTTTTGGTTCTAATACTTTTAACATTTCATCACTGGTTGCCGAAGCTGATCCGTGATGACTAACTTTTAGCACATCAACTTTATCGTCAACAAATTTACGCCAAACTAATCTTTGTTCGGTTTCTTTATCCATATCCCCACTCATAAACATCGACCATTCTCGCCCCGCAATGGCAGGGTTATACCTCAATATCCCTACCACCGAACTCTCATTATCTTTCATGTTTTCCAAATTTAGCTCAGGAGATACCACCTCAAAATCAAACAATCCTATACTAATTATATCGTTTTTGCTTACTTTTTGTGAATAAATCT
>CAYSTF010000104.1:0-2068 GCA_964434125.1 uncultured Gammaproteobacteria bacterium | reverse complement strand
TGTAAATATTGAAGATCCATCAATTGAAAATTTAAGAAGATGTTTAAAAATATTTGTTGATAATACTAAGAAACAGGATTTTTTCACCAATAAATATTCTCGACTAAAATTGTTATTTGAGATTTTGTCTCCAGATCCATTTTTACTTCCCTATCTTAGAAAATTCGAATGGATCACTAGTTTTTATTTGGCTTTTAAAAAAGAATTTACTAGTGAAACTGAAGACCAGTTAGTTTTAGCCGAATATGGAGAAAAGGTTAAATCTATTATTCAAGAAAAAATAGATTTTGAAGGTATTACTAAGAATTTTAGAGAGATGAGGATTAATGACATTTACACAATTGATAAGTTGAAAAAAGCAGAACCAGAAGAGAAAGCTGAGATTTTATTAAAAATTATTAAAAATGAAATTAGAGCGAACATTGACAGCGACGTTACCTTTTTAAGATTCAGTCAAAAGCTGGTTACCATTCAAAAAGAATTTGAAAAACACCAAATTGATTTGTCTGAAAGAATTAAAAAATATCAGGAACTTTTGGAGGATATAAAAAATAGAGGAATTTATTAAGGGTATTAAACAACAACTACAAATGTTAGTTTTGAGGGATTATAGGGACAAAATAAATATTGATGATTTCCCAAAATTAATGAACAGATTAGTTGATGTTATTGTTAAAAATTTTTAACCATAACATGAGTAATTATGATTTTAATCTATCAATTAGACCACAAATCGAAGAATTATCAGAAATGATATTGAATGAAAATGAGCTTGAAGAAGTTAATTCATTAAGTGAAAAATTAGCTCATAAAAAAACTCGAGAAAATGCCATTAATAGATTAAGAGAAATAGTTGGGTGTAGGCCTAAAAGACCAGTTTATTATGTCTGGATGCACTTGTGTGATTTACCAGAAGATACCCGCACTGTTGTCTTTTACACAGGTTCGTATATTGATTGTTTAATGAAGTATATTTCAAGAGAAAAAGGTAAAAATATTATGAGAGCTTTGTTCACTTCTCTAAAAAATAATATTAAATGGTCAAGAGAAATACTTGGGATTGAATTAGTCGATATTTTAAATAAATACGAAAGTTTAATTTATACACCGGCAAAACATGATTTTGACGATAGAAAAAACAGACCCCACCTCTTTAGTTCAAAGGAAGCTGTTATTGTTTGCTTTATAACAATGAAAATAGCAGAACAGTTAATAAACTTATCTGAAGAAGCTAAAAAATATTCTTTAGATAAACTGTTCTAAAGATGGATTATTTGAAATAAAAATGTAGAGGAAAAAATTAAAATTAATAATGAGGTAAAATAATTTATGTCTTTATATCAAATAAAAAATCAAAAGATTCAATCGATAAAAGAAGTAGATTTTGAAAAAGAAAAAGTACTTCATGATTTGATTGAAAATAATTTAGAAGAGATATTTGGACTAAAAGTTGTTGGTGGTGAATTTGAAATTGAAGGCTATTTTTTGGACACTTTGGGCTTTGACCAAGAGGCAAATTCATTTGTGATTATTGAATATAAGAGAGATAAAAATAATTCTATTGTTGATCAGGGACTTCATTACATGCAACTTTTATTGACACATAAGGCAAATTTTGTTTTGGCTTACAATAACCATTTTGGTAAGAATTTAGAAATAAAAGATTTTGATTGGTCGCAAATCAGAGTGATTTTTATTGCTCGATCTTTTACTGCTTATCAGCAAGGAGCAGCTAATTTTGAAAACTTCCCTATCGAACTTTGGGAGGTGTCTCGATACCAAAATGATTTGATAAATATTAATCAAATTCAGACAAAGAAAAAGGCGGAATCGATTACTAAATATATTGAAAGCGCGGAAACAAAACAAATTGCAAAAGAGGTAAAAACATACACAGTTGAAGACCATTTATCGAGAAGTAATGAGCAAATTCAGGAGTTATTTAAAAAATTACAGAGAGAGATTTTTGAAATAGACGATCGAATTTTAGAAAAACCAGTTCTTACTTATGTCGGTTATAAAATCCGCTATCAAGTTTTTTGTAGTGTTCATTTTTTTAAAGACAAAT
>CAYSTF010000103.1:0-2076 GCA_964434125.1 uncultured Gammaproteobacteria bacterium | reverse complement strand
TTTTCATGAAAAATCTTTTAATTTTTTAATATATTTAAAAGCATAATTTAGAAGATGTTGGATATCAGCAACAGAACGGATAGAGATTATTTTTTTTATGATAAATTTTGGAGTAATAACACCTTTGAATAAGTTTTGGACTAACTCTAGTTGTTTTTTGGGTGGTATTGGGGATTTGATTATGGGGGCGCGCATATCATAATCATCCCAATTTGTGGTTAAAAGTAAATTATTTTTTTGACAATAATTATAGAGTGGAGTGCCAGGATATGGAATCATAATAGTAGCCTGAAGACTGTCAGCTAAGTTGTTTTGAAATATATACCGAGCCAAATTTAGTGTCTTGGTGGCTTGTTTTAGTGATTCGTGAGGATAACCAATCATTACGGTCACATGAGGCTCTAGGCCAACAGACTTAACCATTTTTAATGTGTCTAGGGCATAAGCTGTTTTTTCGTTTTTATTGACAAAATCTAAGGTTTTTTGATTGGCTGATTCTAATCCGTAAAGAATAAATCTAAAACCAGCCTGTTTCATTAGAGAATATTCTTTTTGAGATAAAGCTCCAAACCGCATATTACAACCAATAACTACTTTTTTGTTTAGTCCCCTACTAATTAGTTTGTTGCATAAATCATTTAACCATTTACCAATTGGGAGTGTTCCTGAGTCGTCAAAGATTTCTTTGACACCGAAATTGTAAACTAAATTTTCAATTTCCTTGATAGTATGGTCTACAGAAAAAGAGTGAAAATTTTTACCCGGGAAAAGGGTCGTCCAACTACAAAAGGTACATCTCCCCCACCAACAATCCCGGCCAGACATAATGTAGCTACCAGGTTTATATTTGTAATTGGTGTTATTGTAGGCATAAAGTTGCCATTGGGTTAGTTTTCTATCAATGATTGGTAAGATATTTAAATTAATTGGTTTTTGAAGTTTATAAATTTTATTTTTTGGAGCGTGTCCACTATTGATAAGTTCAATTAGTTCATTGAGTAAAAAATCATAATGGCCACCAACTAAGACATAATCTACTTTACAATTGTCGATTGATTCTTGAGGTAGAGCGGTCACATGGTCACCCATTAAGACAATGACTAAATCCCAATTTCTAATTTTTAAACTTTCTTTTTTTATTTGATTAATAATTTCCCAATGTCGTTTAATTACTGGAGTTTTTGATTCAATAACAATTAAATCTGGCTTATTTTTAATTATTCGATCGAACCATTGACGATAAGTCAGTTTCTCGGCAATAGCATCGTCCCAAAATATTTTTAAACCTTTATTTTGCAAAAGGGAGGCGGCGTATGCAGGAATTACTGGGTAGATAACATTACCAGTGTTTGTCCATTGAAATTGACGGTTTTGTGACAGAAAAGCAGTCCCTTTTGGGGATTCTAGTGGTGGATAGGAAAAAGAGACAGATTCAACCACCAATGTATTTGCCGGTTTTTTGGTCAAACGAGTGGGGTTTAAACTTGACGTCTTTTTTTGATAAACCATACAGAAATAGTATACCGTAATAAATATGGGTGATGGGAATAGTTAAAGTGGCCAAAAGTGAAGTTAATGGTTTGTTTTTTTTAACTACAAAGACTATTAATGTTGTTATTAATATTGATAAATATAAATATAACGGAAAATATAGAAGTTTGTAGTTAGTAGATGTGTAGTTAATAGTTAATAATAATAAATATAATACGAAAAAAGATGGTAAGAGGTAACCTAACTTAAAACTAGTTTGAGGAAATTTTTTAGCAAAATACCCACGTTGAATAGCGTATCGAGTAATTTGTTGGAGGTGCGGAATAATTACAGATCGACGATGGTGATATACAACCAAAGTTGGGTGGTAAAAAATTTTTTTATTTAATTTTTTAGTCAGATTTAGACAAAGAACAGTATCTTCTCCAGGCCAGTATTGATTGTCAAAAGAACCAGCCTTAAAAAAGTCTGTTTTCTTGACTATTAGATTGACGCTGGGATAATCGTCGACAAATCTTGATGGTTTGATGCTATTTCGATAAACCCCAGCTCCTCCACTTCCTAGGAAACTAGACCATACTAAAC
>CAYSTF010000102.1:0-2248 GCA_964434125.1 uncultured Gammaproteobacteria bacterium | reverse complement strand
AAAAATCTTCCCCACCGATCGTTTTTCCCAAACTAACAGACAGAGAAATTTTTAAAATGTTTGAGAAATGATCATTTTTTTAAAAAAATATTATCCGATTATTTTTATTTTTTGTTTAGTTGGGATCTTCTTTTATAAAACTATTTTTTATAATTTGATTCCTTTTCCGGGTGATATGTTAGTTGGTGCTTATTACCCATGGTTAGACCAGAAATGGAGTGGGTTAGAGACTAGTGTTCCAATTAAAAATCCATTAATTTCCGATGTTTTCTCTCAATTATTTATTTGGAAAAAAATAATTATTAATTCTATAAAAAATTTTCAATTTCCACTTTGGAATAATTTTTCTTACTCTGGATACCCGTTATTAGCCAATTTTCAATCAGGCGTTTTTAACCCTATTAACTTATTTTTATTGTTTTTTGGTGTTAACAACGGTTGGACTCTCTTAATCATTTCTCAATTTTTATTTAGCTTTATTTTTATGTATCAATTTTTAATAAAGCTGTATCCAGCCAAAAAAAAAGCATCATTAGCAGGCTCGCTTACATATTCCTTTAGTGGATATATGATAATTTGGTCGGAATTTGCCACTGCTGGATTTGCTATGGTTTGGTTACCTTTAATATTTTTAAATATTGAAAAGTTTTTTGAAACTAAAAAAGTTAAATATATTTTATTTTTACCATTACTGTATTTTTTATTGATGACATCGGGGCACTTACAAGTGCTTATTTATAGCTTTATTATTACCGGATGTTATTTTTTGTTTAAATATTTTAAAAAAAATAATCATCAAAAAAAATCTGGACTTATATGGTATTTCTTCATATTGATTTTAAGTATTTTATTAATGGCAGTACAATTATTACCAAGCTTAGAATTGGGTAAAAATTCTGTCAGGTTTGACGAAAATTATATTTCTGAATATAACTATGGCTTATTATCTACTGATAGAGTTGTAACTTTGTTTGCCCCAGACTATTTTGGAAATCCAACCACTTTCAATTTTTGGGGAACATTTAATTATCATGAAACAATCTTGTATTCCGGAATCTTGTCTGTCTTTGCTTTATTGTTTTGTTTATATAACTTTAAAAAGTTAAAAAATGAAAAATTTTTCTTATTTGCCACCATACTTTCGTTATTGTTTGTTTTTGATACATACTTTGGAAGATTAATTTATAAACTAAAAATACCATTACTCTCTACTAGTGCCGCAGGTAGATTGGTTTATATTTATATTTTTTGTCTTAGTGTCCTTGTTGCTTTTTTTATTAAAAACATAAATTTACATAATTTCAAAAATTGTATCAAGTATTATTGGGGTTATTTTGGATATTTATTTATTGTGACTATCTTGACCTATTTTTCTTATAAAAATAGTATTTCCTTATATCCACTACAAAATAATTTTTATATCGCTTTTAGAAACCTTTTTATCCCTATCCTATTATCTGGTCTTATTTTATTTGTATTAATGTTTGTTAAAAATATAAAAATAAAAAATACTTTTTTAATATTGATATTAATTATCGATCTTTTTAGGTTTGGCTGGAAATATTTACCCTTTACTTCAAAAGAATATATTTATCCAGAAACCCAAATAACAAATTATCTTAAGACCGACAACACAATTTTTCGGATTGAAAAAGAAAAAGGACCCTTAATGACTCCAAATGTGTGGTCAATGTATGGTTTTCAAAGCACTTCAGGATATGACCCGATGGCCTTAAAAGTTTATTCTACTTTTTACCAAAAAATATTAAACAAAGATAAAAATGGCGGTTCATCTAGGTATTCTGAGTTGGATGCTTACGATTCTATTTCATTAGGTGAAGCCAATGTTAAATACTTATTAGCCTTAAATTACGATGATATAGACAAGATTTCACCGACTGGTACAAAATTGAATTATAAAATTGACAAAAATAATTGGCAAGAAGTTTATCGATATAAAAGTGTTTCTATATTAAAAAACAAAGATTATAAAGAAAGATTTGAGGTTTTATATGATCCAAAATCAACAATAACTAACATAAATTATTCATCAAACAAAATAACTTTAGATGTAAATTCATCCAAAACAAACAACATTCTAATACTTAGAGATACTTGGTATCCAGGTTGGCAAGCTACCGTTAACAATAAAGCAGTGAATATTGATAAGTATCTAAATATTTATCGTCAGGTTGATTTAGTCGAAGGAAACAATCATGTTGAGTTTATCTATAAACCAAAATCATTT
>CAYSTF010000101.1:1621-2281 GCA_964434125.1 uncultured Gammaproteobacteria bacterium | reverse complement strand
ATTAAAATAATTTTCAATAATCTGATATTATTAATTAATATGCCAACCAAAAAAGCTGCCACAGAGAAAAAGCTAATCAAAACTGATGCCTCGTTTTTTTTAATTTTATTAATCAGTTTTATAATAATTGCTACTTCTCTAATTCGAGTATTTTAATCAAATCATTAAGATTTTGAATCTTTGCTACCCGATCAATTATTTCATCGTTAATTCTGTTCATCCAGATTACTTTTAAATCAGGTCTTTGTTGTACCAGTGATTCGACCACTTCTTTTTTGTCATCAACTATAGTTACGTTGATTGGGATTTGCAAAACAAACTCAGGCCGAGTTTTGTTTCGATCAATAAAAATCAAATTATCATCAAAAAAATCTCCAATTCCAGAGTATTTAATTTTTAGTTTTTGTAAGCCAACAAATCCTTGTGAATATATTCCTAAGGAATATTTATCTTTAATTTTTTCCAAAACTTGGGCCGTTTCTGGGAATAATGATTGTGAATAAATACTTAACTTGTCAGTACTAAAATATTCAATATCAATATTTTTATTAAATTGTCGGCTAAACTTATTTATAAAATCTTCTATTGTAAAATCATCGGATCTAATTAAATTATTAAAATAATGAAAGCACAGTAATGTGTTTTTTTTGTGTGTAAACA
>CAYSTF010000101.1:0-1611 GCA_964434125.1 uncultured Gammaproteobacteria bacterium | reverse complement strand
AATTCAGAAATCTCTTCAAGGGGTAGTTGACTTAATCTACTCAAATTATTTATTACATTCCTTCTATATTTAGTTTTGCTAAACAATGTATCATCCCAATCAAACAAAATTATTTTTTTTATCATTTAGTCCATTTTACCTTAAGCCGATATTTTAAGCTAAAATAACTCAATGAATCAAAGTTTTACAAAGAATTTTTTAAACGAATATAAAAAACTTAATCAAGAACAAAAATTAGCCGTTGATACTATCGAAGGTCCAGTAATGGTCATCGCGGGGGCAGGGACTGGTAAAACCCAAACAATTGTTCTTCATATTGGCAAAATATTATCACCCCCAAATCAGGCCAATCCTAACAAC
This sequence comes from uncultured Gammaproteobacteria bacterium, assembly GCA_964434125.1. Classification (GTDB taxonomy): domain Bacteria; phylum Patescibacteriota; class Microgenomatia; order UBA12405; family UBA12405; genus WARW01. The sequence goes on along the minus strand of CAYSTF010000101.1, from coordinate 1,251 downwards.
ATTTTATGTCTAACTTTTACTGAAAATGCCGCTTTAAACATGCGTAGTCGTTTACTTTCTATTATTGGTCCTTCAGCCTATGGTGTTCGTATTTCCACTTTTCATGGTTTTTGCAATTCTGTCATTCGTGATAATCCAGAAAAATTTCTATTTTCACTAAAGGAATCAGAAGCTATTGACGATGTTAAACAAATCCAAATAATTCGTCAACTTATTGATAATTTACCAAATACCAGTAGTTTTAAAAACATTAATTCCGCTTATTTTTATCAAAAAGACATAATAAATTCCATTCAAAATTTAAAACGGGAAAATATTACCCCCGACAAATTTGAAGAATTAATTAATAACGCTCAAGACTTTGTTAAAATTGCTTTACCAACTGTCGATTCTCTGTCGTCTGTTCGAGCTTCCAAAAATGCGACTAATCAAATTACTGGTATTATCGAATTACTTTTATCACAAAAATTAAACATTCTTTATCAAGTTAGAGTTCAATACTTCCTTAATTTATTTTCTCAAAACGAGATTACTCTTTCTGTTCTCAAACAAGAGATCAAAAATTTAATTATCAAAACTCAAACCGCTTTAGACAAACAAAAAGATTTACTCACTGTATACCGTGATTATCAAAAACAATTAATTGACAAAAATCTTTTTGACTTTGAAGATATGATACTGTGGGTAGTCAACTCGTTTAAAACTGACAAAAACCTTTTAGCCGATTATCAGGAAAAATATCAATATATTTTGGTTGATGAATTCCAAGATACCAATTCAGCTCAAATGGAAGTGATTAACTTATTAACCCAATCTCAAGAAAAACCAAATATTTTTGTAGTCGGGGATGACGATCAATCAATTTTTCGCTTTCAGGGTGCTGCAATCGAAAATATCTATTCCTTTTATCAAAAATACGCCAACCAAATAAAACCTATTGCTCTAAGAAATAATTATCGTTCTCATAGATTAATTCTTGAGTCATCGGATAATGTTATCAAGAATAATCAGACACGAATTTCAAAATTTATAAAAAATTTAGATAAAACATTAATTGCCACCAAGGATTTTGACCCAGATCCTATTAATTTATTTGTTGCCAATAGTGATACTGAAGAAAACTTTTACATTGCCAATAAAATTAAAGAAATTATTGATACTAATTCGTCTGACCCGAATTTTAAGCCGTCTGAAATTGCTGTCCTTTTTCGTAACAATAAAGATGTTGGTGGGTTAATTCCTTTTTTAAAC
>CAYSTF010000100.1:0-2381 GCA_964434125.1 uncultured Gammaproteobacteria bacterium | reverse complement strand
ACCCACCGTCACCAAACTAGTTGAGCAAAACCAAGAGAATCGAAGCAAAGCCGCAGAAGAAAATACTTCAACTACTGTGGCCCCAACCAACACCCCAACTCCAAGACCAATCGGTAATACTAATGTTAGTTTATTTCATAATTTTGCACCAAAAGATTACACCATTAGAAAATTAGGGTCTGTATTAGTCAACGACATCTTAATAAAAACCGGTAATAGAAAAGTCGACACGGCCACCATAGTCTATTGCTATACCAACCTCTTAAAGCCAGATTTTAATAGTATTAGTGGTGAGCAAATAGCAAGCGTAATTTCCAATAAAGAAATCGGAAATAATTGTGCCGAAGTTAAGGTAACCTTCAATGACAAAGAGCTAAACGAATCCTTCCCTCCATATGAAAATTTGAAAGGTTATATCATAAGCTACAAAGTCACAGTAACTAATTATGGTAAAGGGACCCTTGGAATCGACTGTGCTAAATCAAGCCTTATCAATAAAGATGGGCAAAATATTTTAGTCAACGATCCCAATTGTGGATACTCCAACGGAACTGAATTTACTATCGACGATCCAACAAAAGTATCTCCTACCCCAACCAGGAAACCTATCTCTGAAACTAACCAAAATGGGGTCTGTGGTGACACAACCAGAATAATAACAAACACTTGTGTGTCTGGCAGCCCAGTCGATTTACCAGACACCCTTAAAGCATATATATGGGAATGTAAAGGAACTAGTACAACTCAAAAATGTGTAAAAACAAAAGGAAGTGATGATTGGTTATGTCCTGAAAATCAGAATAATCAATGGGGAAAATGTACAGATGATTATGACATTGGTTGGGGATGCGACAGAAACGGGATGTGTAAAAGTGGTAAGTGCGACTTAACTACGAGCCGGTGTGTTGCTCAAACTACCAGCATTAAAGTTAGCCCAACATCATTAAAAATGAAAGTTGGTCAAAGCCAAAATTTAACTTATATTTTAACCCCCAGTAGTTCAACTGACACTGTAAAGTGGTCAACAAGCAACAATAGTTTAGTAAGAATCGAAAAGATTACCCTAAAATGTTCGGATAATACCAATACCAAATGTATTAATGCTCCGGGGACTAATCACCTTAAAGTTACCGCCCTAAAACCCGGGACTGTTAAAATTAAATTAACAACAACCAGCGGTAAATCAGCCGAAGTTACAGTTGCAATTGCCAATGACACAAAAATAACCCCACCACCAAAGATTCCTGGTGCCTATCTTTATTTCAGTCCTCAAAATCAAAATTACAAAATTGGTGATGTTTTTAAGGTTACTATTGGAGTAGACTCAGACCTTAATAAAATCGGCGGAGTAGATGCTATCGGAAACTTTGATTCATCAAAATTAGAATTATTATCAATAAACAAATCTCCATCGATGGTTTTTGGTGAAAAAGGTGAATGTGAAATCTCAAAAGATTCTCCTCTGGGTAAATTTGCGTTTACTTGTTTTGATCCTGACAATTCATCGTCCAAAGAAATAAAAGGTGAGTTAGTTTATCTTACTTTTAAAGCCAAATCTGCTGGGACTGCAAAAATTGAATTCTTATGCAAAGAAAACGTTTCTACCGACTCTAACATTCAGAGTTCAAGCACCTTCGGTGACATAATTGTTTGCAACAAAAATATAAATGCAAAGATTCTTATCCTTGGTTCAGAATTAACCAACGGTGTTTGCGGTTCACCAAAATACGACCAATTATCTCCAAATAGCAACACAGTAAACCCTAATATTTTGTGTAAATCCGGAAAAGTAGAAGAATTTTCCCAAATGGCACCCAATTGTTCTAAGACTAACACGACCAGTTGTCCGCCATCATTTTATTCTTGGAAATGTATGGGGTCTAATGGAGGAAAAAGTGTTAAATGTAGTATTTCTTCTAAAATCCCAACTACAAAAATAAATATAATTCCTTCATCGCTAACAATGAAAGCTGGACAAATAAAAAACTTAACCGCAACAATAACCCCGGATAACTTAACCGATATGATAAGCTGGTCAAGCAGTGACTTTAATGTTGCATCAGTCAAAATTGTAAATGTTAAGTGCCCTATTAATGTCCCTACCGACGGACCATTGACTAAATGTATATCAGGTTTATCAGGAAGGAAAGTCCAAATTAATGGGAAAAAAGCGGGGATGGTCAAAATCAAGGCTAGAACTAGCAGTGGCCAAACAGCTGAAGCAACTGTTTTAGTTCAAAAATAAAAATACCTTAGTTTTAATGTTTATTTGTGCGCAAATATATATAAAACGCATCGCAGCTGTTATAATACTTCCATGCAAAAAATCATTAAATTTTTAAAAGAAGTTGCTGTTGAGTTCAAAAATATCACTTGGCCCA
>CAYSTF010000099.1:0-2382 GCA_964434125.1 uncultured Gammaproteobacteria bacterium | reverse complement strand
GAAAAATATTTTATAGATTTAGTCGATTTTGTGAAATCAGAATATAAAAAATCGACGGTATATCCACCAGCCAGATTTATTTTTAATGCTTTTGAGCTAACTCCGTTTGAAAAAGTAAAAGTTGTTATTTTGGGTCAAGATCCGTATCATGGACCAAACCAAGCTAACGGTTTGGCGTTTTCTGTAAACAGTGAAGTTAAAATTCCCCCATCTTTAATAAATATATATAAAGAAATAGAAAGTGATTTAGGGATAAAAACAGTAAATAAACAAGGTGATTTAAGTGCTTGGGCCAAGCAGGGAGTATTGCTTTTAAACGCAACCCTGACGGTAAAAGCTAACCAAGCAGGTTCTCATCAAAATAAAGGTTGGGAAAGATTTACTGATACAGTGATAAAAACATTGTCAGAACGAAAAGAGAATTTGGTGTTTATTCTTTGGGGTAGTTATGCTCAAAAGAAGGGTTTGGTAATTGATGAAAATAAGCATTTGGTAATAAAGTCTGCCCACCCATCACCCTTGTCGGCTTATAATGGTTTTTTTGGTTCAAAGCCGTTTTCTCAAACAAACGCCTATTTGATATTTAATAATCAAGACCCAATTGTTTGGTAATTTATTTATATTCTTTGGCATTTTCTTGACCATTTAAGACCCTGATAGCACCGTCTCTAAGGGCTTCTAGTTCTTTTTCCCCGGGCATAACAGTAATTCCTATATGGAGTTGGTCTAAATCATGTTTCATTTTGTCTGTGATTAGTGGCCATTGAGCTAGACCGCCAGTGATTATAATCTGGTCAATTTTTTCTCCATTAAAATCAGGAATTAGTTGACAAACAGAGCGAGAGAATCCGGTAATCATCTCATCAAGAATATCTTTTGTGGAGGTTGGTAACGAATCATAATTTTGTCTTAACTCGAAAACATTTTTTGTTTTTAAAAGATTAAATAGTCCCCCACCACCAGCGATAAGATGGTTTAATTCTTCTTTGGTATGTTTGCCAGAGAAACAAAGATCGATTAAATTCTGGGCAGGAATGGCTCCAGCTCTTTCTGGAGTGAATGGGCCTTCACCCGAAAGGGCATTGACGACATTTACAGTTTTACCTTTTTTGTGAGCACCAAAAGAAGCTCCACCACCTAGATGAGCGACAATGAGATTTAATTCTTCGTATTTTTTGTCAATAGAATTGGCATATTCTCGGGATACTGCTTTTTGATTTAAGGCATGCCAAGCGGCGTAACGTTTTATTTCCAAAATTCCAGTAATTTTATGTTTAGGATCAATTTCATCAGTTGTGACGGGATCAATAATATACGAATTGTTTGGAATATTAAAAGTTTTAGCCAAAGAGTAAGCGAGCGGAGCACCAAGATTGGAAGCGTGATTAGCCAAGGGGCGATTATATAAATCGTCAATCATTCTATCATTGACAATATATGTTCCAGAAGTAATTGGAGGTAACATTCCTCCCCTACCAACAATAGCGTCTAGTTGAAAAATCTTATTGTCTTCTAGTATTTTTTTGACTTGATCTAAACGATAATCTAATTGATCTAAAATATTACCTGGTTTACAAAATTTATCTTGAAATTCGGCATCTTGGGCGTGGTCGATTTTGTGTTCCAAAATAGAGTGTTCGTTTTCGAAAAATGCGATTTTAGTAGTGGTAGAACCTGGGTTAATGACGAGTATTTTCATATCTGATGATTATAAAGCCAATTGTAATAAATAGTAAGCTTAGGATTTGAGCTAAGCTAAAAAAAAGAATAGGAATGGTATCTAGACGGATGAACTCTAAGATAAATCTTATTACTCCGTAATAAATTAAATATATTCCGGTTTGGTGATGTTTAATTTTTTTGAAAACTAAAAAAAGAATAAACAACAAAACTGACTCATATAGCCAAACAGGTTGGTTATATGTTCCATATATTTCATTGTTAAAATAATTTCCCCATCGACCAATGCTTTGACACAATGGGATAATTGGGGCAAGAGTATTAGTAATCTTTAAAAAAGCTAATTTGTTTTTTAAACTATAAATATAGATAAATATTAGAGAGGCTAGTAGACCGCCGTAAATACCTAACCCACCGGTACGAAGATTTAAAATTTGAATTGGATTTTGGAAAAAATATAACCAAGCAGCAATGACTCCATAAAACCGGGCACCAATAATACCCCAAATTAAGGTAGAAAAAATAAAATAATTTTCTTTAGTCTTTGAGACAATTTGATTATGGGAATAAAAATAGTTGATACCGATGACAAAACAAATGCCTAAGATAAGTCCGTAGATTGACATATAAATTTATTTTGGAGTGTTTTCTTTTTGAGAAAAGTATTCTTTAATTACTTCTTGGGCTAACGACTGAAAACGA
>CAYSTF010000098.1:0-2500 GCA_964434125.1 uncultured Gammaproteobacteria bacterium | reverse complement strand
TTATTGATACTAACGATGAGGCTAAATTAAGACAACAATGGGGCAAGCTTCGTGATTTCTCCGATATTAATAAAAAAAATTCTAATTAATCTCTTTTTATATCCCTGATATATAATCTTTCTTCTTGAGAATAATTCAACCCCAAAATTGTCGCCAATGATTTATATCTTTGACAAGCCATTTCACTATTTGATTCAATTAACCCTTCAATTCCTTCTATCGTCGGCATACATATTCTTTTAAAACCACTTTTTTCACTCTTTACTATTGTCTCAACCTGATCCGCAAACAAATTAGATAAACGTAACTCGGTCGTCAATCTATATCCAGCCTTACCAGAAGCTCCCTGAAATTGGGTTATTTCTAATCTTTCTGGTTCTGTTATTAAACTTAACAATACCCCCTCTGCCTCTTTATATCTCAATACCAAAGTTGAATCTCCATTTACCGGTGTTTTTAAGCTACTCCTTTCTTCACCACAAAAAACTACCAAATCTATTCTCGATAAGTTTATATTTGAATCTTTTTTTGCAAATCGGCCATAATATTCAGCTGATTGCCAAAAACCTACTAATTCTTTTATTGACACCATAGATATTTTTTAAACAACGCCCAATTTTACCATACAATCTTCTGATTTAAATGTTAAAATAAACCCATGATTTTGGCCAAAAACCTATTCTATTCCTATGGTAATAATGCCATTTTTAAAGAGGCAGATTTTTTTGTTGCCAAAAACAGTAAAGTTGGTCTAGTTGGTGCTAATGGTTCTGGTAAATCTACTCTATTTAAATTACTTACTAAAGAAGATTTTCCTGAAGACGGCAAAATCGACATTAGTGGTAAAGTCATGTCTGTCCCACAAGAAGTAAAACGTGACGATAAAATGGAACATGCTAATTCTATTCGTGATTATCTTGACCCAAACAATTCTCACCAAGATTATGAAATGTTAAAAATCCTTGCCAAACTAGAATTATCACAAATTTTACTCGATGATATTCCTCAACATTTCAGTGGTGGCCAAAAAACTAAACTAGCAATCGCTCGTGCTTTACTTGCTGAACCTGATATTTTACTCCTCGATGAACCAACCAACTTTTTAGATGCTGCTGGTAAAGCTTGGATGATGTATTTTTTAGGTCGTTATCCCAAAACTTTGATTATTATTTCTCACGACCTTGCTCTACTTGATAAAAATATTGACAAAATTTTAGAAGTTAATCCTCAGACCAAAAAAATTGAAGAATACAATGGTAATTATTCTTTTTACGTCAAACTTAAAGGCGAGAGAGAAACCGTTTTAGCTCATCAAATTCATTCTCAAGAGAGACATATAGTTGAGATGAAAAAAGGCTTATTAAAGATTTCTGGGAACCGATCAGAAAAAGGTGTTCGTCAAAAACTTAATTTAGCTAAAAGAATTGAAAAAATGGTCGAGGCATTACCAGTTTTACCGCCAGAGGCTAAAAAAATCAGAATTAATCTCCCAGACCCAGCTTGGGTTGGTGAACTTCCCTTAATGGCCTTAAGTATTTCCAAATCTTTTGGTGATAATAAAGTCTTAGATAATATTGATTTTGATATTAAACGGGGTGAAAGAATCGCTCTAATTGGTCAAAATGGTGCTGGAAAAAGTACTTTAATCAAAATCATTATGGATATGATTTTGCCTGATAGTGGGGAAATACTCAAAGACGAACGCTTAAATATCGGTTATTACTCTCAAGAATTTGAAACATTTGATTTTAATAAAAATCTTTTAGAAACAGTCAAAGACAAGTGTCAAATGGATGAAAAATCTCTCCGTTCACTTTTGGGTAAATTTCTTTTTTCGGGTGACAAAGTTTTCCAAAAAGTATCTTCACTTTCAGGTGGTGAAAAAACTCGTCTCTCTATTGCCACCTTATTGGCCAAAAATTACAATTTATTAATTTTAGATGAACCTACTACTTATTTAGATGTTTTATCTCAAAGATTAATCTTAGAAGCCTTAAAGTCATATAAAGGTGCCATGATTATTGTTAGTCATACCCCAGAATTTATCACTGAACTCAAACCTAGTCGCCATTTCCTTTTACCTGAAAATAAAATGGTATTGTGTCAATATCCCAGAATTTAATCAAAAAAAAAGAGCGCCTTACGACGCTCTTTAATTAATTTATTAAAAAATTAGTATCCGCCTCTGTTACCACCAAAATCATTTCGTGGTCCGCGGGAGAAATTATCTCTTCGTGGAGGTCTATCTTCCATTGGTTTAGCTTCGTTAACTTTAATAGTTCGGCCATCCAATTCTTTACCATCGAACATTTCGATAGCTTTAGCGAATGATTCTTCACTATCCATTTCTACGAAACCAAATCCTTTTGATTGTCCAGAAAACTTATCTTTAATAACTATAGCTGACACGACTGTACCAGCTTGAGCAAAAGTTGCTCCTAACGTTTCGTCAGTGGTGGCATAAGCCAAACCGCCAACATACAATTTTTTTACCATTTTT
>CAYSTF010000097.1:0-2532 GCA_964434125.1 uncultured Gammaproteobacteria bacterium | reverse complement strand
CTTTAAACTAATCACTTTTACCTTATTATTAAACGCTTTTTGGCTAATACCCAATATTTTTTACATTCTATCTTCGTCGTCTGCCCCACTTGAAAATCGAGACAATCGACTTTATTCCCAAGAATACTTATTAAGAAACCGCCAAAACGGAGTCTTAACCGATTCCTCATTAATCAGAGGGTTTTATCTTAACTGGTCGATTTTTGACTTTTCCAAGAATTCTTTCAAAAACCTTATGCCTCAATGTCAGTTACATCTAAAAAACCCATTAGTTCTAACAATTGGATATTCTATCTTTATTCTTGGTGTTTTTGGGCTAATAATTGCTTTGAAGAAAAAAGATAAACTATTTATCAGTCTGTCCCCGTTTTTTATAATTCCTTTTATACTTCTTTCCAACAAAACTTTCCCTTTTTCCTATCTATTTGATTTCCTAATCAAGAATTCTACTATTAGGGAGTCTTTTAGATTTATATTTACTAAACTATCTATCCTACTACTTTTTGGTCTATCGCTTTTCTTTTCTTATTTTCTTAGCTACTTTTTTGAAAAAGTTAAAACAATAAAACCAAGATTGTTTATCTCTATCATTATTGCTTGGAGTCTTATTATTTATGGTTTTCCTATTTTAAAAGGCAATCTTATCTCTCCTGCTGTCAAAATAGACATTCCAACCTCGTATTTTCATTTTTGGCGATATATGGAGCAACAAGCTGATGGTCGAGTTTTAGTCCTTCCCTTAAACCAATCATCTGGGTGGCAATATTATGACTGGAAATACCAAGGTTCTGGATTTTTATGGTTTAATCTTGCCCAAAATATTCTTGACCGTGACTCTGATCGCTGGAGCAATCAAAACGAACAATCTTACAAAGAGTTTTTTTACAGTCTTTACAATCAAAGTGTTGATAGTTTTGCAAAAACTTTAGAAAAGTACCAAATAAAATATCTCGTTTGGGACCAAAGTCTTATCAGTTCTTCAGACAAAAACAACGACCAGATTACCTTCAAATACGAGATTGACGATATGTTAAAACAACTACAAACAAAACAATCAATCAAACTCGTTAACCAGTTTGAAAATCTAATTATCTACCAAACAAATTTCCCGTACTCAAAAATTAAAACCGAAACAATTAATAACTTCGTTAGTCCAGCTTATCGTTGGGGGTTTTTTGACTACGCCACCACTCCATACGTCACCATCGATAAAACCAGTGACTACTTCCCATTTAGAAACATTCTTACAAAATACCAACAGTTTGATCTTTCAAAAATAAAATTAGACCAGAGATCAGACAATCAATGGTACGTTACCGTCAACACTCATGGGCTTGACATCAAAATACCCTCAACCTACTTAAGTGAAAGAGTTATCCCTACTGCAGTCTACCTCAAACCAATTGATGATAAATATCAAATTAATTTTGTCTATCCCTTACCCACCAGTGCCTCTGAATCTCTAAAAAACCAATTTATTGTCGATTCCACAACTACCGAAATTATTATAAACAATCAAAAGTTTAGTTTTTCACTCCCATTACCGCAGGAAATCTATTTAGGACAAGTTAATATTTTTACTCAAAGCCCAAATTATCTTAACAACCAATTAATTGATCTTAATTTTAGTGACCAAAAAAGTGGTCACTCCAGAGAAATTGAGTTTATCAGTCATAGTACCAACCTTTATCCCCACCAAACCCTTTCTAGTTTAAATAAACCCGATGGTTTTAGTGCTGATCTATATGATTTACCTCATTCTTTTGGTTATATCGTTGCCATAAAAAGTAAGTATTATTCTGGTATTCCCCTACGACTTTGCCTTGAAAACAGTTATTCATTTTTGTGTGCCATCGAAGACCAATTAAGCAAAAACTCTGACATTCTTTGGGATTATTTTTTAGTTCCGCCAACTGGCAACAACTTTGGCTACAAACTTAATATAGAAAACATCTCTTACGGGAGTACCCCCTCCAAATCATATCTTGACCAAATTGCCGTCATTCCAATTCCTTTTCATCTACTTAGTCAATCTAAAATAGACCATATTGAAACCAATCCAGTTAAATACGTTATTCTTGATGAAGCCTTCAATAAAAATTGGCTTGCTTATTATTTTAGCGGTCACAAACCAGTTTTTCTCAAAAACCATGTCATAGCCAACAATTGGGCCAACGCCTGGGCACTACCTTTAACACCAGAGTTCCAGAGCACCAGAGCACCAAAAATCCACGTCTTCTTCTGGCCTCAACTCCTCATCTACCTTGGAATAGGTATCACACTCACCACTCTTCTCTTCATCCTTAAAAAATCCAAATCTTAAGCAAAAAACTATTTACTAAATCACTAAAAACTAATTAGCTTTTATTATTCCTGCCATTTTGTTGCCCAACTCTTCAAACTCCTTTTCTTTCCACCCTCGAGTGGTCATTGCCGGAGTCCCCAGACGAATTCCTGATGGTTTAAATGGACTCCCCTGTTCGTGAGGAATAGTATTGGCATTAACCACGATTCCGTTTTGCTCCAATTTTA
>CAYSTF010000096.1:0-2584 GCA_964434125.1 uncultured Gammaproteobacteria bacterium | reverse complement strand
CACTGATGCCAAAATACTTTACTCGACTGGTCAATTTTTAGAATCAGCCCAGCTTATAGATGATGCTATCTATTATTATCAACAAGCAGTTGAACTAAAACCAAACTATGACCATGCCTATTTTGCCTTAGGAAAAATCTATTTCGATCAAAAAAAATACGATTTAGCCAAAAAGAATCTAGAGCTAAACCTTCAATATGCCCCCACTAACACCGAAGCCCAAGAAATACTTAATAAAATTAAATAATAAAATAAAATTTAAATGATATAATTTTTAATGACGCAATTGTTATACGGTCCCCCAATAAATACAAAAAGTTATGCTGATTTATACGGTCCCCCTTCCGCGTTTGATAATCAATCATTATTTTCTAAAATTTTAACCACCACTATTTCATTAATTCTAAATCCAATTTTTATTACCATAAGTTTTATTGTCGGCATTATTCTATATCTTTTTACTCATAAAAAGATATTTATAATTATTCCTCTTATCTTTGCTATAATTTTTTTGCTACAAGAAGTGCTAGGTTTATACATATTCTAGATGCCTAGTTTATCTGAAATTCTTATTCGTGGACAACTCCGGTTAAATTCCTGGTATACAAACTATCTTCGAATAGCTCACCCCCTCAATTATCTTTTTTGGGAAGCGACTTTAAATTGTAATTTTAACTGTCTTCATTGTGGTTCCAAAGCTAGCCGTCAAGATCACCACAGTAACGAACTTAAAACCAAAGAAATCAAATCTGTTTTTAAATCAATTTCACAACAAACTAATCCTAAAAAAATTATGTTAGCGATTACTGGTGGTGAACCACTACTCCGTCAAGACTTATTCGAAGTGATGACTTACGCCCGCAAATTAGGGTTTAATTGGGGTATGGTTACCAACGGTTTTTTGGTTACCCCAAAAATAGTTGACCAAATGAAACAAGCGGGCATGTCAACCATTGTTGTCTCAATCGATGGAATTGGTAAAAAACATGACGATTTTCGACAAACTCCTAGTTCTTACGTCAAAGCGATTGATGCAATTAAATTATTGGTTAACACCAAATTTTTTCAAAATATCCAAATCACAACTGTCGTTAATCAAAACAATATTAACGATTTAGAAGAGATGTATGTTAAATTTTCTCAACTTGGGATTCATTCTTGGCGAGTTGTTAATATGGACCCGATTGGTCGAGGTCAAGATTCCAAAAAACTTTTACTTAAACCATTTCATTTTAAACAAATGATCGATTTTATAGATAAAAAAAGACTAATTTCTAAGATGGATGTTACTTATAGTTGCACTGGTTTTCTCGGTCCTAAATATGAGGGTCGTCTTCGCAGTTGGTTATTTTATTGTGCTACTGGTATTACTACTGCCAGTATTCTCCATAATGGTGACATTTTCGTCTGTCCAAATGTCACCAGAAGACCCAAATTAATTCAAGGTAATGTTCGTCAAAATGACTTTTACCAAACTTGGCAAAATAAATTCAAAATATTTCGTCAACCAAATCGTACTTCATGTTCGACTTGCAAACATTGTTCTTTTTGGGCTGATTGTAAAGGAGGCCCTTTCCATCTTTGGGATTTTGACAAAAACAAACCAAAAATTTGTCACCTCAAATATTTAAAATAATTTTATTTTTAAATCTAGTTTTTTAAAACTTAAATCACCCTTTCAATATCTTCTCCCATCATCTCTTTCCCATTCCACCTATAAAACTTTCCTCCCTCTTTTTTGATATAGTCGATAAACAGTACTCCGTTCAAATGGTCATATTCATGCTGCCACACAATTGCCTCAAAACCCGACAATTCTTTTCTCTTTGAAACAAGTCTTTCTCCTCTCAATTCTTTCCATTCTATTTTTATTTTAAAATATCTTTTCACTGTCCCAAAAAAATCTGGCACCGACAAACAACCCTCTAAAAAATCTTCTTCCTTATTGTCTTTACCGACCATTTTAGGATAAGTTCTTTCTCCAAACGTTTTAACAATTTTTGGATTAATATACACTTCAACCTTTTTATCACTCTTTTTTATCCCAAAAAATTTCTTAGCTATCCCCAATTGAATTGCCGCCAAACCTGCCGCATTCTCTCCTTTAGCCAAATCATCTCTCAACATCCCAACTTGACTCAAAAAAGTATCATCAATTTGCTTTACCTCTTCAGATACTTGCCTTAAGGTTTTATTAGGATAAATTAATATTTTTGCCATAAGGTATTTTAACAAATCAACTTTAGGCTAAGATATAATCTATTTATTAACATGACAAACATAATTTTTTTTGGTTCATCCGAGTATTCCATAGTAATTCTAAAAAAACTCTTAGAAATTAATGATTTTAATGTCTCTGCGGTTGTCACCAAGATTGACAAACCTATTGGCCGCAACCAACAAATTACTCCAAACCCAGTCGCTCTTTTTGCCAAACAACAAAACCTCAACCTTCTTCAAATTGAAGAGTTTACTCCTGAATTTAAATTAGAAATTAGAAATTTGAAATTAGATATTGGAGTTTGTGTTGCTTTTGGTCCGCCTTATTTTGACCAAGAAATGATTGATCTTCCCAAATACAAAA
>CAYSTF010000095.1:0-2741 GCA_964434125.1 uncultured Gammaproteobacteria bacterium | reverse complement strand
ATGGCAAAAAATGTTTTGGCATACTACTTCGACTCATTGGCCACATTTTCGAACCTATTCCCCCACAAATTATTACTGGTTTCATAATTTTGACATCTCCTTTTATGAAAAATCTAACTTAACCTATTATACCTTAGTATCAAAACTTGAAAACATATCCTATAAGTGTTATAATCCCAAGCTACAAAAGCGTAGCCGCACTTTATAAATACAGAAAGGAAGGGAATACAATTTGGCCTGTTATATTAGAATCCAAAGACCAAACGAACCCCAAAAAGAATTATCCTTGGATAATTCAAGCAAAGAAATTTCGGAAATATTCCGTGTCAAAACAACCAGCGATTCGACCGTTGTCTATTTTAAATTACAACACGAATCACTAATGGTGAGGAAAAACGGATTCTTTGAAAAATATTTCGAAGACCGAGTTGTTCTAAACTCAAGACATGACATTTTAATCGCCGATTTGTCTGGTGACATCCATATCGAAATTTCACACAACTTCGCCAGGCCTTATAATCTTCTAACAAACAATCCCTAATTTCCTTCCTAACACCAATAAATCAAGCAAACCTCAGTGGTTTTTATATTATAAAAACTATCTGGGGTTTCTTTTTTGCTCTACCACTAATTCCATTTGTTGAAACACCTTATCTTTTGCAATATATTTTCTTGTATTATCTGCTTTAGCCAAACCTTCTTTTTCATTCAAAACCGCGCTGATGGTTCTTTGGATATCTTCAACTTCCCAGGAAACATTAGTGTTACCCCCTATTTTATTGGACAAAACATGACGATACAACCTTAACTGCATCCTAATTTCTTCCAAAAATGCTATTTGGGCTGGTGAATTCTCAAGATAATGATTGTTTTTTAAATTGTCTAACAACTCAAATACACTATTTTCATCTAAACCAATCACCACTGGAACACAAAAAATTTCTCCTTTTGACCCGTCAATTTGAGATTCAAAATATTTAATTCGAGTCTGACCTAAGATACTTAAATTTCGAGAAATTTTTTTGTCCATATTATCTTGTGACATCGTACAATCAACCATCAAGGCCAACCTTTTTGGGCCATTTTCATCGGTATCGTATTCCAAAACAAAATCTACTCCATTAAAATAATCATCATATTTTAAAGTTCTAGTTAAAAAGCTATTCTCACCAAACCAGTTATTCTGTTCGGCACACCTATCTATTACAAACTCTAAATTATCGCCTGTTTTCTCTCCCATTTCATTTTTGCCCCTCATATTATTGTCTCTCTTAAATCGTTTTTCCGCCGCTTGAACCGACAAGATATCCTCTTCTATTTGGCTTCTAGGATAAATCCCAGTAAAAGATAGCATTCTGTCAACATCTACCCCTCTTGTTTCCCCTCGATTACTCAAACCATTTTCAATACCAATATTATTTTCTGCCATATCTAATTCTTAACGAATTGATTAATATTTTCTATCGTTGTTTTAACTATCCTCTCAATTGCCTCTTGAGTGTTAAAAGCATTGTGAGGAGTAAAAACCACATCGTCTCTATCTCTTAACAAATGGAAACTAATAATGTCTTGTAACCCATCTTTTGTCATTTTATTACTCATTACCACACTCATACTATCAACAAACATTTCTTCTTCAGTTACGTCCAGTCCTGCACCAGCTAGAATTTTATTATTCAAAGCCCATACGATTGCCTCAGTTTCCACCACCGCTCCTCTGGCTGTATTTATCAAAAAACTACCTGGTTTCATCAATTTTATATTTTTTTTATTAATCATATGAAAAGTTTGAGGAATAGCTGGAACATGCAAAGTTATAAAATCTGACAGTTTTAAACAAGTCTCCAAATCAACGTATTTAAAACCATTTTTTTTCTCCATTTTTGGATCTCTATATCCATCTACCCCCAAAACTTTCATTCCAAAGCCTCTAGCAATCTTAGCAACGTTTTGGCCTATCTTACCAACACCAATCACCCCCAATGTTTTCCCATACAAATCTACTCCAGTTAACCCCTCGGGGTTAAATTCACCATCCTCAACCGATTGGTGAGCTATCACTATTTTTTTTGCAATTGCCAAAAGTAAAGCGAAAGTATACTCAGCAACAGTATTAGAACCATACACCGGAACGCTAGCTACTTTAATATTTCTCTTTTCGCAACCCTTCTTATCAATATGATCAGTCCCCGTTGATCTAGTCGCTACCATTTTTAATTTAGGTAGTTTTTTAAGTATTTCTTCGTCAATCTTAGAATAAATAAAAGTTGAAATTATGTCGTATTCTTTGGCAATATCAATTTTTTCTTGTACTTCTTCTTTAAATATCCCTATTCCATAAGAATCTATCCCCTTTATTTCTCTCTCAATAATATTTTTTTCCCAAGATTTAACTCCAAAAAACGCAATTTTATAATCCATAAAACTATTCTACACTAATAAATTATTTTCTTCCTCAACTATTATCAGAAATTTAAAAAGATAAATTATCCCGGCTTTTCCTTTAATGATAAATATTATTAAAACTTGATTCTTGACATACAAATATCCAATATGATTAACTGATTACAGTTAATCATTATTTTGATACAAGAGGAGCCACACAATGGACATTCAAAATGCATCACAAGACAACCTTGTGAAACAATCATCTACTCCCAAAAAGGTCAATGGAGTTTCTATTGATAATCTTCCCGACCTTTTAACCGTCGCCGAAGTCGCCGATCTTCTTCGTGTCAGCA
>CAYSTF010000094.1:0-2776 GCA_964434125.1 uncultured Gammaproteobacteria bacterium | reverse complement strand
TGAGGCCTCTGGCGAAGGTGCGAGCACGGTAAAAAATTATTATCAAGCCAAATTACAATATATGAATTTTCAACCACATTTTATCCATGAATGGACCATTCAATCTCTTCGAAATTTTTTTATTGACAAAAATTTTCATGAAATTGACACCCCAACTCTTTTAGCCAAAATTCCTATTGAACCTAATCTTTATCCTCTAAAAACCACTTGGACCCAAAAAAATAAAACCTTCTATCTTCCCACGTCTCCCGAATCTTCTCTCAAAAAACTAATTGCCAAAGGGGTTGGTAATTGTTTTACAATTTCTAAAGTTTTTCGTGATCTAGAAGACATCGGCCCCACTCATAATTTAGAATTTTCTATGCTTGAGTGGTACGAAATGAACAAAAACTACAAAGATATTGCCCAAACTACCCAAAATTTAGTTCTCGACGTTTATCACCAAATTCTCAAAAAATTAAATTTATCTCAAACCGATATTCTAAATTATCAAAACCAACAAATTGACCTTTCCTCACCCTGGCATACTTTTACTCTCCAACAATTATTCAAAGAATATGCCGATATTGATTTATCTCAAAACCTCACCGCCAACAAAATTATCGCTACCGCCAAATCAAAGGGTTACAACACCGACGGGGTCACTACCTGGGAGCCACTTTATACTCAAATATTCATTAATGAAATCGAGTCAAAACTCCCCCAAGACAAACCAGTTATTATTTTTGACTATCCCACTCAACTTTCACCACTCTGCATTCCTTGTCTCGACTCTCCTGGATTTAGCGAGAGATTCGAATTTTATATTGGCGGTATGGAGATTGGCAATGCTTACACCGAATTAAATGATTCCAAAACACTTCAACAAAACTTTATAACTGAGACTAACTTTAGGCAAGAAAACCATCTCCCTTTCCACCCTTACGACAAAAACTTCGTTTCTGCTTGTGGGCAAATGCCACCATGTGGTGGAATCGGCTTAGGAGTTGATCGACTGGCTATGCTTTTTGCTGATACCCCAAACATTGAAGATGTTCTATATTTTCCTACTTCAAAATTTTGAAAAAACTGATTTTTATTATACAATCAGAGTAGTTATGAGTCGTTCATCACAAAAACCAAAAATTGACAACAAATCGACTACTGTTAAGGGTTTTGTTAAACCAACAATCCCCAATTTTCCTGGGACAAAATCACCAGTTGATTTTAAACCCAACGCCCGATTTCAATCTATAAATCGTTCTCGTCGTTAATCCAAAAAATTTATTTGACTGTTTGGTTTGTCAACTTTTTCAAACTCAACTTTAGCTTCCTTCAAAAGTTCTTTTACCCCGCCAACATCAGGATAATTTCCATAAGTTACAATTCTTTTTATCCCCGCGTTTACCATCATTTTGGCACAAATTATACATGGCGAATGAGTACAGTACACAGTTCCTCCCTCAACATCCTGACCATGCTTGGCAGCCTGAATTATTGCATTTTGTTCCGCATGAATTGCCCGACAAATTTCATGTCTCTCGCCGGAAGGGATTTTTAATTCATTTCGTAAACACCCCAATTCCAAACAATCTCTTGTCCCCGCCGCCGCGCCGTTGTAACCAGTCGTCAACACTCGTCTGTTTTTAACAATTATCGCCCCAACATGATGACGTAAACACGTTGATCGTTCCGAAACCAAAGCTGCAATTTTAATAAAATATTCATCCCAACTTGGTCGAACATATTTAGACACATCCACTTCAGTTTTTTTATTTGATTTTTTCATTTTTTAAATTTTGATTATTTTTAATATTTCTTCGATTTTCAAATTTAATTCATCTAAAGTTCCATTATTATCAATCACAAAATCAGCCATTTCGATACATTTTTTTAAATTTTGCTTGCTCAGATCATCTGATTCCATTTCTTTATTCTCATCTTCCAAAAATTTTTCATACGATACATTATCAGTTGTTGTCTTTCTTTCTAGAATTCTTTCATATCTAACTTTTGGCTCAGCATCAACCGCTAATAAAATAAAATTTCCTTTATTTTTCAATGATTCAATTTCTCCTACTGTCCTTATGCTCTCAATAATACAATTATCTCCCGAGACCAAAGCTCTTCGATACAATTCGTCAGCCACATAGCCAGAACCATATTTTTGTCTCAAATCATTAGCCACTATCACCATATTGTCCCGATTTTTTTCTAAACCTTTTTTTTCAACTTCCTCACTGATTAAATCCCTTGCCGAGAAATGTTTAAACCCTTTATTTTTAACCAAATATTCCACCACTGTTCCTTTTCCCGCCCCTATTGTCCCTGTTATCCCAATTATTATCATCTCAAACAATTTATCATTAAACCGACTTCAAAACAAGCTCATTTATTCTCCTTACTAATATCTCTTAGCAAATTTTCGGCCTCAATTGTGCATATATCTCTTCCAGCCTCTTCAAAAAGACTTGTTGGTATGAGTAAAACTTCATTTTCGGCAAGTCCATTCTTACCATTGTTAAATTTATCGCCTATTGCGCGTATCCCTTTTTTCTCCAATAACTCTTTATTAGGTGAATTACAAGTATAATGGACTACCCCTTGGTCAGTTTCTACTGTCCCTTCGGGTCGCCCTTTCTCGTTAATCCTAAAAGACCCAAAATCCTTAGTTATTGCTTCTCCCATATTATATTTATTAATTTAAATGCAGGCTTACCTGCTGAAGTTCAAAAAGCGTAAGCAGGCCCATGAGGATTCGAACCTCAAATGGAGATTTTGGAGATCCCAGTGATAA
>CAYSTF010000093.1:0-2869 GCA_964434125.1 uncultured Gammaproteobacteria bacterium | reverse complement strand
TAAGGAACAACAGCATGTTCGGAACTGGAGATAAAAATTAAATCATCTTCCGGAACGGAATAATAAGCATTGAATAAATTTTTATTACTGGCGTAACCACATTTCCATTCGGTATCACTTTTTATCATTACTGGTGGAACCATTCCAGTCCAACCTTTTTGGGCTAATTTATTAAAAGCATAATACATAACAGCCATTTCCAAAATTGCGCCTTGACCTTTAAAATATCCAAAACGTGATCCAGAAATATCGGCTGCTTTCTTGATGTCAATGATATCAAGTTTTTCTCCAAGATCGGCATGATCTAAGGGTTGAAAATCAAATTTAGGAATATCACCAACAGTTTTAAATACAACATTCTCGGTTTCATCTTTACCTACTGGAACATCATCGGCTGGAATGTTAGGGATGGCTTCCAAAATTAAATTTTGGTCACTTTCTATTTTTGATAAATTTTCTTCAAGCCCTTTTAATTTTTCTTTTATTTGAGTAGCTTGTTTGAGTTGGTCTTCTGTTGGCCTACCTTTGAATTGACGACTAAGCGAGTTTTGATCAGCTCTTAATTTTTCAACCTCAGACAATAACTGACGTCGATTAGTATCTAGAGAAATTATATCGTCAACAACTTTTGAATCTTTTTGACGATTCAAGAGCGCTTTTCTAACTATATCAGGCTGTTGTCGAAGTAAATTTATATCTATCATTCTTAGCTTCTATTTTATCAAATTTTTTTGTCAATTTTAACGCAGATTGTCCGCAAATATTAAATATATCAAAATATATCATTACCGCTATTTGACCTTTTTATACATTAAAACCGCATCTTCATACTCACCTTTTCTTTTTAAACCTTCTGGCAATCGTCCGTATTCAATGAAGCCTAATTTTTTATATAAATTTTTTCCAATTATATTTTTGTCAAATACTTCTAAGTCAATTATTTTAAGATCGGGTAATTTTTTGATTGACTCTTCAATTGTTAATTCCATAATTTTTTGACCTAATCCTAGGCCACGAAATTCGATGGCCACGCTTATTCCAAAATTTCCCACATGGGCTTTGGCGTCAGAATGTAGAGTAATTTCCGAGCAAGCAACTAACTTATTTTCGTAAAAACCACAAATGTAAACACATTTATTTTTGTCTATTTTATTAAGTTTGTCTTGTAACCATTTAGTTTCACTTTCGAGTGTATTTTGAAAACCTTGAAGTAAGAGAAAGCTTTGCTCAGCAGAAATTTTATTTATAAAATCTTTTAGTTGTTGAACATCATCTATCACCGGGTATCGAAAACTAATTTCTTTATTTGATTTGGTAATAAATTTGTTTATGTTTTTCATGGTTTATTATAAACCTATTTTTGATGCAATTTGTTGCATTGAGGTTAGACAAATTTCAATAAATTTTTCTAGAGTAATGTTTAAACCATCTGGTAATTCACACATTTTTACTTCATCACGACGAGTCCCAGCAGCAAATTTAGGTTCTTTAAGAAATCTTTTTAAAATCGAAGAAACTTTTACATCGACTAGTTTTTTTGAAGGATAGACAAGGGCAACGGCAACAATAAGTCCAGTTAAACTATCGGCACAAAAAATCGACCATTGAGCTTGAGTGATGGGATTAGTGCCGGTTGATTTTGGAGAATGAGACTTTATTAAATTAATTATTTCATCACTGACTGATAAATTGTATTTTGCCAGAGCTTCTTTAGTTTTATTGGGGTGGAACTCTTTGAAATCGCCAAAGTAGTCAATGTCGTGTATTAAGCCAGCTAATTGCCAATCATCTTTTGATAATTCATCTGGTTTGAGTAAATTACTTTGTGAAAGATAATCAAAAATACCACCCATACAGGATTCAAGGGCTAGAGAGTGGTAAACGATATTTGTTTCTAAAGAATTTTTAATTGCCTCTAAGTAGGCTTCTCTGTTCATACGTTATTCCTCTTTTCGCATGGATGGGAAAAAGATGACATCTTTAATGGTAGACTGGTCGGTAAGAAGTTGAACAAATCGATCAATACCCATACCCCAACCGGCAGTTGGTGGCATGCCATACTCAAGGGCGCGAATATAATCTTGGTCAAACTGCATAGCAATCTCCGACCCCTTTTTGGCCAAAGCAACCTCTTCTAACCATCGGCTTGATTGGTCTTGAGGATCATTAAGCTCGTTGTAAGCTTTGAGAAATTCTGTTCCACAAATTAATAGTTGGAAGGATGAAATTTTAGTTGGATCGTTTTGTTTTCTCTTAGCCAAAGCAATCATTTCTGAGGGGTAATCACAAATAAAAACAGGATCGATAAGTTTTGGTCTGACACATTCTTTGTATAATGCGTCAAAATAACCACCGAGACCAACTACTCCTTTTAGGTCTAATTTTATTTTTTTATCTTTAATTTCTTTGATAAAATCCGACTCTGTTTTGATTGCATCAATGTTAATTTTTGTATGTTCATAGATAGCATCTTTGAATGTTAATCTTGGAATAGGTTTAGAAAAATCAACGGTAGTTCCTTGAAAATCAAATTTTAAGCTATTTTTTACTTTTTGGGTCACTTGCCTGATTAAATCCTCAGTAAATTTCATTAATACCTCATAGTCGACATATGCCCAATAAAATTCAATTTGAGTAAATTCGGGGTTGTGGAAACGCGAGACACCTTCGTTACGAAAATCACGACTGACTTCATATATTTTTTCAAAACCACCGACAATTAATCTTTTTAGATACAATTCATCAGAGATACGAAGATACATGTCCATATCTAGTTTGTTATGATGAGTAGTAAAGGGCTTGGCCGCAGCACCTCCATAAATAGGTTGTAGTATTGGTGTCTCAACTTCCATAAATCCATGGTCATCAA
>CAYSTF010000092.1:0-2923 GCA_964434125.1 uncultured Gammaproteobacteria bacterium | reverse complement strand
CCGATTTTTATCTTTATGTTGACGAATTCCAAAATTTTGCCACCGAAGCTTTTATTAAAATTCTTTCTGAGGCTCGAAAATTTAAACTTAATCTGATTATGGCCAATCAATATATGGCCCAACTCGATCGCACCATTCAAGATGCTATTTTAGGAAATGTTGGTTCAATTATTTCATTCGTTGTTGGCAATCAAGATGCTTTTATTCTCGCCAAAGAGCTTGGGACCGCCTTCCCACCAGAAGATTTAGTCAAAATTGGCAAATATCAAGTTATTTGTAAACTTTCTATTGACTCTGAAACCACTCAGCCATTCTATGCTACTACTTTAGCTCCCCTTTCTTGCAAAAATCAACAACGCGACAAGTTGATTAGGACATCACAATTACATTGGGGAAAGAAAAAAGAATAATTTGTTACGGTTTTTTCCACCCTGCCCACTTACAATTTGGATAATCACTACATCCAAAGAATTTTCTCCCATTTTTAGTTTGTTTGACCACCGCCTCTTTGCCACAAGTTGGACAATTAAACCCTGCCAATTCTTTAAATTGTTTTGTATATTTACATTCAGGAAACCGATTACATGAAACGAATTTTCCAAATTTTCCCAACCTAATTACTAATTCCCCTTCTTTACAATCAGGACATTTTTCTCCAGTACTCTCTGTCTCTACTCTCACTCTCTCCCCATCCTTTTCGGCCAACTTAATTTCTTTCTCAAATTTTTCCCAAAATATTTTCATCATCTCCTTCCACTTCGATTTCCCCAAAGCAACTTCATCTAAATCTTTTTCCATTTCTGCCGTAAAAGGTAGCGACAAAATATCTCCAAAATTCTTTACTAAAAATTCATTAGTTGCTTTCCCTAAAACTGTTGGATAAAATCTTCCTTCCTCTCTGTCAACATACTGCCTCATAATAATAGTCGAAATAATCGGGGCGTAAGTACTAGGCCGACCAATCCCTTGTTTTTCTAAACTTGACACCAAACTAGCATCACTATATCGTGGCATCGGATTTGTTTTATTTTCCAAACTCCATATTTTTTTACTTTTAATTTTTTCTCCAATTGATAAACTTGGTAAAATTTGATCTTCATGTTTTTCCCCATTAATCTTTAAAAATCCATCGAATAACATTCTTACTCCTTTAGATTGAAAAACACTGTTATTACTGACAAAATCAATTGTAGTATTTTCAATTTTTGCGCTTGCCCCCTGAGTCGCTACCGCCCTTTTCCAAATTAATTCATACAGTTTAACTTCTCTTGAATCAGCCCCATCAATACTTTTTACTGACACCTTAGTTGGTCTAATCGCCTCGTGTGCCTCTTGTGCATTTTTACTATTATTTTTATAAACTCGAACCTTTTCCGAAACATAATTAGCTCCATATTCTTTAACAATATATTTTCTAAATTCATCGATTGCTTTTTGTGACAAATAGACTGAATCAGTCCGATGATAAGTAATCAATCCTTTCTCGTAAAGTTTTTGAGCTACACTCATAGTTTGTTTACCTGACCACCCCATTTTTCTAGCCGCTGCTTGTTGCAATTTAGAAGTTGTAAAAGACGGCAATGGCGATCTATTAGTTTCTTTACCGATAATATTTTGAACTATAAATTCTTTATTAAGTGATTTTACAAATTTATCAAGCTGGTCTTTTTGCCTAAAAATAGACTGAGAATAAGTATAATCACCATCAAATAATTTTATTTTGGTTAAAAAGTTAACATTTTTGCCATCGACTTTTATCAAATTTGCACTAAATTTTTCTCCTCTTTCAAAGTCCACTCCTACACTAAAATATTTATCGGTTTTAAACGCTTCTATCTCTTTTTCTCTTTCGCAAATTAATCTAACTGCCACCGATTGGACTCTTCCACCAGACAAACCACGTCTCACTTTCCTCCATAAGATAGGCGATAAGCTATACCCGACTACCCTATCCAACACTCTTCTGGCCTGTTGAGCATTTACCAAATCCATATCAATTTCTCTGGCTTCTTTTAGCGCTTCCTCTACTGCCTCTTTAGTAATTTCGTGAAAAGTAATCCTACTAATTTTATCTTTTAGTTTTTTACTTTTATCTTTTGACTCAAGTATCCATTTCACATGCCACGAAATTGCCTCACCTTCTCTATCAGGATCAGATGCCAACAAAATCGAATCAGCTTCCTTACTGGCTTTGATTAACTCGTCGACCACTTTCTTTTTTTTACTATCAATCTCATATTCCACCTCGAAATCATTTTTCATATCAACTGCCATTTTATTTTTCGGTAAATCTCGAATATGTCCAATTGTGGCTATTACTTTAAAATCATTCCCTAAATATTTACCAATTGTTCTGGCCTTTGTTGGTGATTCTACTATTAACAAATTTTTCATCTTGTTCATTGTGTTCTATCTTATCACCCCTTGTCAAGCGATTAAGTTTTTTATTGATAGACTAATTTTTTATTAGCATCATACCTAGGAACTTTTGTATCAGGTTCGTTAAACCATTCTTTTAAAATGTCTCCCACAATTGGAGCCGCTACATCTGAACCTTCTCCGCCTCTTTCTAACATTACCGTAATTGAAATTTGAGGATCATCTGCTGGAGCAAAAGCCGTCAGCCAAGCATGAGTATCACTGCTTCCATCACCAACCTCCGCTGTTCCAGTCTTGCACGCTATCTCAGTTTTAAAATTAAATAATGGCCAAGCAGTTCCATCAGTTTTACAAGCCAATTTAATCCCCTCAACTACAGTTTTCCAATTTTTATTTTCAATCCCAATATCACTGCATTCTATCTTTGAATCTTTTAAAATACTCATTTTACATTTTTTACCATTATTGGCAATAATATTTGTCATCTGATTTACCTGTAAGGGAGTTACATCTAAGTCTCCCTGTCCTATAGCCAAATGATAAG
>CAYSTF010000091.1:0-2932 GCA_964434125.1 uncultured Gammaproteobacteria bacterium | reverse complement strand
ACCCATATCACTCCCTTCGGAGGGGAATATTCTATCCATTAAACTACGAAAACCTACGGATATTATACCTCCCAGACTTTTGAAGACTTATAGTAACCAAATCATCTAATCAAACCTAGAGCCATGTACCAGGTGTAAGGTTTTTTACACACTGGACAAGTTGTTGGAGGGGTTTTCCCTTTATGAATATAGCCACAATTTAAACATTTCCACTCCAATTCTGCCTCTTGATTATAAAGTGTGTTGGCATCCATGTGTTTTGCCAAGATTAAATATCTTTCTTCGTGTTTTTCTTCCACCTCTTTGACTTCTCTAAACAACCTTTCCGCTTCTTTATCACCATCAATTTTTGCCTGTTCTTCAAAAGAAGGATACATTTCAGTCCATTCATGATGCTCACCCTCTGCCGCGTATTTCAAATTTTCTAAAGTATCTTTTGAAAATGGCTTAATATTCAATTCGTCAGTCACAATTACTGGCTCGGTTATCATTTCATATTCTTCTTCAGCGTGAGTTTTTTCCTGATCGGCCGTCTCTTCAAACACTCGGGCAATCCACTCTAAGTTTTGTTTTCGAGCCATTTTAGCAAAAATGGTATAGCGATTTCTTGCTTGACTTTCGCCAGCAAATGCTTTTAGGAGATTTTCTTGTGTTTTTGTCATCTTAAACTATCCTAGCATATTTATTAAAATTTTCCTGTTCCAAAAATCAAGCATGTCGCCAAGCCATCAACCCCAATTCCTACATAGTTCCATTTATTATCTAATTGATTATCATTATGTGGTTTGTCGCCAGCATACATCCATTCAATTATATGAACTCCATTTAATTTATAGCCATAACTAATATTTTCTCCTAAAGCATTAAAGCCTAATTTATTAAATCCGTCTTCATTTTTGACAAAATTACTAAATCCTTCATGCCCATCAACATCTTTTTGGGAATTTAAATATTTGGCCCGACTTTGAGCATAATCAGCTAGCTTTGTATCCCAATTTAAAATTTGTGAACCATGAGTTTGTCGATATTGGTTGAGAGCCTCCCAAATTTCTCTAGGTGTGGCCATTGTTTCATCTTGTCCCACCTTCATTGTCCAAGTAACGTCGTCAATTTGTCTTGCTACCCCCCAAGGTTCATTATCAGGAGTTGGGGTTGGATAAATTTTCTTTTTAATTATTATTGTCGGCGTTATTACTTTCGTCGCTATTATTGGTTTTGAGGTTGGGATAATTTCTTGATTTTGGCTTTCTCTAGGAATTTCGACTATTTCTGTTCGAATAACAGTATTTTCAATCTCAGGTGAGACTAACAAATTAACAGAATATTTTATATTTCCCCAATATTTAGTCGTCAACCATCCAATAATCACAACTTCAGCCAAAACTAACAACCAGCCTATTTTACTTCTCATAATTACTATTATAAATTAATTCACAAAGTCAGTTTGTTTTCAGGTAATATTAATACTATCTATCTCTCATATGAAAACAAAATCGAAAATAAAATCAAAATCAAAATCAAAATCAAATTTTATTCTACCAGTCATTCTGGTTTCCTCAGCTGTTTTTGTTCTTTTTAGTTTTAAAGACAAAATTTCTCTCAGTCCAATTAATAATATCGATGATACCAATTCGTCTGATCAAAATCTAAAACAACCAGATGAAGACATTGATACAACCTCATTTCACAAACTTTCAGTGTTGGTCAATCGTTGTCGTGGTTGTGGTAAATGTATCCGCCTCGATCCTGAACACTTTGAATTAATCAACGGTAAATCATCTGTTATTTCAACAAAAAATCTAGACTCAGAAGCTCTAAAACTAGCAGTTAGAAGTTGTCCTGATCAAGCAATTCTTTTAGAATAATTAAATTATGCAAAACTACCAAACTATACCCATTCTATTGATATTACTAGTATTATATTATGTCTCTATTTTGTTAGTAAAATTTAAAAAAATTACCCTTTTTAACCAACGACGTTTTTGGAATATTATTCTATTAATTACTTTTTTGGTGTCAGGAATTCTTGGTCTAATCTTGGCAATTTCTATTGATCAAAAAATAAATCTTCCCTGGTATTTACCCTTCCTCCGCCTTCATGTTAAATTTGGTGTTGCCATGAGTCTTGTTTCCATTTTTCATTTCCTCTGGCACATACCTTACTACAAAACAATTCTTAAAATAAAATAGTACCTTTTTTGTAATAATCTTTTTATTTAGCTTGTACCGAATTATTTTTAACCATCCATTCCCACGTGTCTATTACGAACATACGGGGATAAGACCCAATTAAAATTTCTTTTCCTTTTGAAGTTGGTGTTATAATTTTTTTTCTTTCTTTTTGCTTTCCTTGTTCAAAAAGTTGTCCATTTCTAACCCTAATTTCAGTGTATTTTTTATAAGTTTCAAAATCATATTCCTCAGAGGCAAAACTAGTTAACTCGTATAAAAATTGAATCATACCAGCATTTTTTCGTGCCTTTAGTGCTAAGGGATCTTCTTTTTTTTTATGTACAAACGGGAGAGTTTTCCCTGTTTTTTCGTAATTTTCAATAAATTCATTTACCCATTGTTTATAATCTCTTACAAATTTTTCTCCCCACACATTTATGACACCCTTAGCCTTACCTTTTTCAGAGTATTTCGATAAGCTATCCCTCAAATCTTCGTTTAAATTTTCAAAATTGGCACCATAAGAAGATAAAACGTCTCTTAAAATATTTACTGAAATTTCCCCAATTTCTTGTTTCTTTCCAATGGTCATTATCCAATTGTTAACTATATCTTTTTTTTGTTCGATTGTTTCTATTGGTCTTATTATTTCATTCATAGCTAGCTATAATTCTAATTCTTAATTTTCAAAATCTAATTATTTTGGCGGTGGGAGAGGGACTCGAACCCCCAAGTCCTTGCGAACGGCGACTTTCGAGGT
>CAYSTF010000090.1:0-3091 GCA_964434125.1 uncultured Gammaproteobacteria bacterium | reverse complement strand
ATTGATATTCTAAAATATGCTCTAGAACAACCAATTCGAAGATTGGCTCAAAATTCAGGAGAAGATGCTGGATATATTTTTAATTTAATCAAAGATGTAGTCATAAAAGATTCAAAATCAGATTATGGTTACAATGCGGCTACAGGCAAAATGGGCTCGATGGTTAAATTTGGAGTTCTTGACCCAGCCAAAGTAACCAAATCAGCCCTAACCAATGCTGTTTCTGTTAGCACCATGATTTTGACTACTGAAGTTTTGGTCACCGACATTCCTGAAGCCAAAGCTGGTAGTCCAACTCCCGACATGGGTGGCATGGGCGGAATGATGTAAAGATAGTAAAAAATTGTCTAATTAAACCCTCCCCGGTGGGAGGGTTTTTATTGGTAAACTTATCTATGTTCAAAATAAAAAAAATTTTTTTCTGGCAATTATTTTTTTTATTGACATTACTATTTATTATTTTTACAAAAACTTATTTTCAACCAATAGCTATTGTCGTACCTCACCACAATATTGTTGCCACTAAACGTCTTGAATATTTAAAAAAAATTGCAAAAAAAAGACTTGTTACCAAAAAAGTTATTATTGTAGGCCCTAATCATTTTTCTCCCAATCAGTCAAGAATAATTTATTCAAACAGAAATTGGAAACTATCCAATGGTGAATTATTCTTTAATAAAGAACTAGAACCAACGTTAAATCAATTTTCTAATTTAGACAACAGTATTGTCAAAAACGATCATGCTATTTACAACTTACTTTCCGGTATTAAATCTGTTTGGCCTAAAGCTTTGGTTTTTCCAATTTTAATTGGCCAAAATTATAAAGTATCAAAACTAGATGATTTTATTTCTACAATTTCAAAAGTTTGTGGTTACGACTGTCTTTTGATTTCTTCAGTTGATTTTTCTCATTATTTACCTGTCGAATTAGCCGACGTTCACGATCAAAAAAGTATTTATGATTTATCAACTCAAAATCTAGTCGAAATTCCCAAACTTGAAGTCGACAGCCCACAATCTTTATATGTTTTGGCCAAATTTTCTCAGTCAAAAAAAGCCCATAATTGGGATTTATTTTATCATTCCAACTCTGGAGAGTTGGTCAGCAATTTTGATGTTGAAACTACCAGTCATGTTTTGGGGTCATTCCAAAAAAGTCTTAAAAAAGACAAGATAGAAGGGGTAAAAACTTATTTAATTACAAAAAATATAGATAAAAACAAAAGTAAAACTTCTCTTGGCGACAGGTTCTTTTATGGTACCGATTATACTGATTTAAATTATTCCTCAAAATCTGATTTTATTCTCCCTTTTGAATTAAAAGACGATTATGTGGTTACCGCAGTCGTTGATGACACAAAATCTATTTTTAAATTTTTCCCAACAGAAATTAAAGATGGTGCTACTTACTTTTTAAGAGGAGATGAAAAGATTAACAGAATTATTAATCCCATTGTTTTACCCAATTAAAATCGAACAAATGGTATTATTTATTTATGGAAAATAGAAACAACATCGATAGTTTGTCAAACGATACTCAACCAATAGTTAATCCTCAAACCACTCCTCCTCCAAAAGAAAAATTATTTTCATTTTTGTTAGTCGCGGAAGTAGTTATCGGTGCTATTTTAATAACTATTTTTATTTTTACTTATTTTATTAAACAACCTTCAAAAAAAGGAACAACCAACACTGCTACCAGTACCCCCTCTACTATTGCCACAAATAATCCCACAGTTCAACCGACCGATAAACCAACAGACCAGACCACTTCTCCTTATAAAATAACTTGGCTAGATAAGCCCCAAAAAATTGAATCATTAAATATTTTTAATGGGATAAAACAAGGTCCAGATGAAGAAAAAATATATTTTGATGAAGCTAAATTTTATTTAGTTGCAAATTTAGGGGATGGCTCTCAATTAATTAATCTCTATTTGCCATTCGAAGGGATGATAAAAATCGATGAACTTTTCCGTTTTATAAAACTACCAAACGGAGATATTTCTATAGTTAACAAACCATATTTAGCTGATACTATACAAAAACATCTTTCTAACAAAATAGGAATTGTCTCCTTGAACTTTCAAGAACTCGAACCTCCAGAGTCAATTAGTGTCAAAACAAAAAATAATTATCTACAATTTTTTGATCGTGGCTATCAAATACAAGAAACATTTGACAAATTAAAAAATTTAAAAATAATTGAATCCACTCAATATGGAGACTTGTACGTTTCTTATACTCCCAAAACCAACAACCCTAATATAAGTAATCGAATTTTTTATTTAAAACTTAAAGACTGGACTGTCTACACTTATAGTATTAAGCCATCATTTCTACGAGACGACGGTACTCTTAGCCTTCTTAATTGGTCAGATAGCGACAATACAGACGCTCATTTTTCCTCCAAAAATACTCCTGGATGTGGAATGACGCCAGTTGGTCCAGAAATAATTAAAAACACTTCATCCACTGTAAATAATAAAGTAAAGATAGGGGAAGCAGATGTTAATAATTTTATATATCAAATTAAAGATTCAAACAACTCATTTCTTAAAGATCTCTACTCAGAATACAAAACAGGAAGAGATTCGATGGCTGTTATCACATACGAGGAGTTTATTCAAAGAAATAACCATATTATTTATCAAGACTTTTTGGGAGACTGGTTAATCTATATAAACGAAGAATACGGGGCAATGGCTGAATGTGGCAAACCAGTTATCTATCTTTATCCTCCCAAGGATACTCAAGTCAAAGTTCAAGTTGGTGCCCAGATTACTGTAAGTGAACCTACTTATCCTCAAGGTGGTTGGTTGGTCACTGCCAAACCAAATGGGGAACTAATTTATCAAAATCAAACTTATCCCTATCTCTTCTGGGAAGGTATAGGTAATGGTCTTTATCCAGACTATAAAAACAGAGGTGTTGTAGTAAACCAAAAAGAACTTATTCCAACTCTCTATAAACAATTATCTCAACTAGGATTAAACCAAAAAGAATCAGCTGATTTTATGGAATTCTGGCAACCAAAATTACCCAAGACTCCTTATGTCATATTAACTTGGTTAAACACCCAAGACATG
>CAYSTF010000089.1:1345-3148 GCA_964434125.1 uncultured Gammaproteobacteria bacterium | reverse complement strand
AGGAGAATCTAAACCTTGCCCTAACCAACGTATCCCGTTTTGTTTCTTCTAAAAATCAACTACCAATTTTAAATAATATTTTATTATCCACAGATCAAGGCCGTCTCAAGTTATCGGCTACCAATCTTGAATTAAGTATTAATTATTGGATTGGTGCCAAAATTGAAAAAGAGGGAAGTATTACTATTCCTTCAAAAGAGATTACCGAATTTATTTCTTATTTATCCACAGGTAAATTAGATTTAAATCTTAATCAAGAAAATAATCTTTTAACTATTTCTTCAGAAAAAACCGAATCAAAATTTACTACTGCACCTTCGTCTGATTTTCCAGAATTTCCCCAAGTTGACAAAAAATCTTTATTTGAAATCGATTTAAATGTTTTTTCTCAATCAATTTCTCAAATTGCTTTTTCTGCAGCACTCGATGATACTCGTCCAATTTTAACTTCAATTCTTTGTCAATTTAATAAAGATAGTTTAACTTTAGTTGCTACTGATGGATTTCGCTTATCTTTTAAAAAAATAAAATTATCTCAAGAAATTAATTTAAAAGACGATCAACCAGTTACAGTTTTAGTTCCCGCTAGAAGTTTAATTGAAGTCACTAAACTCGCTAAAAACAACCCTAAAATTAAAATAGGACTAACATCTGATAGTCATCAAATAATGTTTATTCTAGACGATATAGAGCTATCTTCTCGACTTATTGAAGGCGAGTTTCCTAACTACGAAAAGTTAATTCCTGAATCTTATACTACTAAAGTTTTTGTAAATCGTGACGAATTACTTCAATCTGTCAAAATTGCTTCAGTTTTTGCTAAAGAGTCAGCCAATGTCGTCAAAATTAATATAAAAAATAATAATCTTGAACTAAGTGCTAATGCTCCTCAAATTGGTCAAAATAAAGTTAATTTAGAGACAAAAACAGAAGGAGACAATCTTGAAATTGCTTTTAATTATAAATTTTTAACCGATTTTTTGTCAGTTTGTAAATCAAGTGAAATTTTAATTGAATTAAACGAAAGTCTTACTCCAGTTTTTTTTCACGATCAATTCGACCCTTCTTTTACTCACATAATAATGCCGGTGCGTTTACAAGACTAATTAGATTGATAGATTTTGTAGATTATCATCCAAGTTACTATTGCTGCCAAAATTATTATCAAAGAATATTTTTTTAAAAATTTCATTCATTCCAAATAATTTCTATTTTCTTAGGATTATTTCCATTCGAATAAAACAACCAGTTATCAACTTCTTTTTTAATTTTAATTTTATCTTCAATTAATGGCTTGACTGTTAATTTTTTATTTTGATAGTCAAATTTTTCAACAATAAAATTTTCACTAGTGAAAGGTAAAAAATCTGAAAAATCATAATTTGGCATCATATCTAATTGCTCAACTTCTTCTCGGTTTAAACTAGTTATAAACTCATATCTATCTTCAGGTTTCATTTCTAAAATTTCATTCCTAGTTTTATTTCTAAAAGTAGTTTTATTTATAATTGTTGGTGTTGGTGAAATTAATATCTCTTTTTTATTTTCTGCCTTATCTTTATTATCTAATATTGTCGGTAAATTATTTATTTGATTGTCTTTTATGCGAGTATTTATTTTTATAACTAAAATAAATACAGTAATTAAAAACAAAACCGCTATTAAATAATTCTTTTTTAACCAATTAATCATTTTTATATTTAGAATTAATATTTTCTTTTTTGTAAATGTGTAAAATTATTTCCTCTTCCCTCTCCTACTTGTCTTCCGGTACAAATATCAACTAATCCCGTTGTTACTCCA
>CAYSTF010000089.1:0-1245 GCA_964434125.1 uncultured Gammaproteobacteria bacterium | reverse complement strand
GTTGTTACTCCACTTGAGCCACCAGAGTGAGCAAATTTAATATGGGTATCATCATATTCCATAACAATTGATGTATGATAACTTTCCCCATTTATTTGTAAGCTATCACCAGGCTCTATGGCGGCTTTTATAGCCTCACAATTACCAAAAGGAATTTCTTGACCATAAGCTGGTCTCTGACCCATACCATTGACATATGCCCATTGTCTAAAAGAAGCACAATCAACCCCGTGAAGTGTATGTCCGTGACCGTCTTCATATGGGGTTCCCCATATTGGATTTATTCCATTTCCGCCATCACCACCCCAAGAATAAGGCACCCAATAATCAAAATTATATGCTAAAAAATGAGCTGCATATACCACCCCACATTGAGTTCCAAAGTCATTCCCAATATATTGTCTTAATAGATTATTATATTCAGCATAACTTGAAGATTTTAAAATAACTTCAGGGGATATTGTGGTTTTATGTTGACGTCTGTAAAAATCTGTTTCCATTCCCACTCCACAACTTTTTATTCTTCCATCAGCAGTATAAACAATTTCTCCATGTGTATAATTTCCCGAACAATTAGGACAATTTTCTGCCATGTCTGGTTTTAAACTTGAAACAATATTTGAGGTTGTTGTTGATATTGTCATTAACAAAACAAATATCGCAATTGTAGAAATAATTATTATATTAAGAAAATTATTATTGGTTAATCCTAAGTCTAAAGAATTAATCAGCCTTCCTATTAATTTTGTTCCAAATTTAACTGCTTCCCAAGCAGCCATAACCACATAACCGACTCCTGCAGTAGCCGCTCCAAAAGTAGCGCCTAAAGCCGTTTTTAAAGCCACGGCTGCTGATTTAAGACCTACTTTTGCGGCCGCATTCATCAAGGCTTTTCCAGCAACTTGTGCCCCTTTTTTCATTGCTCCTTGTACAATAGATTTCGTTCCACCACTAATTCCATTTTTTAGTATCGTCCCCATTGAATTTTGAACAAAACTTCTTACTGCCTGATTTCCAATTTTTGAAGCAAAACCATTAGTAATTTTTACAATTGATTTATTAAATAAATTATTAGCAACACTTTTCAACCTATCTCCACCAATTCGCTTAACTAAATTATTTGTAACTTTTCCAAATTTTCCATTAGTAATTCTATCTAATGTTTTAAATCTACTTCGAGCAGATTCAACAAATTTACGCATCTCCGGATTTTTAATCGAGTTCATTACTCGATCATAAGAAGCT
>CAYSTF010000088.1:0-3152 GCA_964434125.1 uncultured Gammaproteobacteria bacterium | reverse complement strand
GCCAACATAATGGCTATTTGATCCCTTTCCCATGCTTTGATTTTATTAATTTTTTCATGCCTGATTGTATATCAGGTGTTCGGATTCGTTTTAGAACTTACTACGGAAATATATTTTCCTTTTTTATACTGTCTCATTTGTCTCATTTAGCTTCAGATCTTTGATAGAATGAGACAGTGAGGAAGAGAGTGTTATAGGGACAGAAAGGTTCCAGACCCCTATGCTCCGCTAAACACATGGGTTATCTACAAGGTGATAAGTTCGAGAAATATCAGAAAAAACCGAACGAAGGCGAAACAGTTTGTTTTTTAAAAGATCAAGAGATTTTTGATTCTCAGGTATACAATCCTTATAAAATTCTTTTTCTGAATCGCTTAAACCCTCGATATATTTTTCTATCGTTTTAGTTATTCTAGGGACAACATATTGGCGTAATTCATAAACACGTGGTATTTTGCCAGTAGTTTTAAGCTTTGGGCTAGTATATTCTTCGATCCAATGGCGAATATCAACTCCATCTTCTTCTCGAGTGTTTAAGGACCAATTTCCCATTTTTAAATAAATAAAAGGGGAAAGGGTATTTTGACACCAGCCAAAACCGTCATGTTCAGACTTTGCTCTTCTTTTTCTCAATTTTAGATCAATTCCTAAATAAATCATTTTATTAGAATCGACCACGATTAGGTCAACTCCTTTTTGATCATTTCCGTGTTCGAGGTTTTGAGGTGCAATGTCCATGAAAAATCCCCTTTCTTCAAGAGGGTTCTTTATTGCTATCCGAACCAATTGTTCAGCTAAATATGCCCGAGACATTTCATGGTGTTTGCATGTGTCTATGTTAAGAAATTCATCCAGAAGTGCTGTTCTGGAAGTAATAAAATTTCTAGTTGAAAAACCCTCAATTGCAACACTCCCCGAGTCATCTATCGCATAAAATATTTGAGGTGGTAATCCCTGGTGGTATTCATTTACTAAACCTATATTTGACACTTCAACCCGTCGTGACATTAATTTATGAATTCAGTATATAACTAAGTTATATAAAAAATATATGTATCAAAAGTGGGTCAAATTATTTGGACTTAGGTTTTAAGGTTTTTATTATTCCTCTAGCTGCCATTATCCCTGTCGCCCCAGCTCCAGTGATCGATCCAGCCATACCTGAAGCATCGCCAGCGATAAACAAGTTTTTAATACAAGTTTCCATATTAGTATCAGTTTTTACTTTTGTTGACCTAAATTTTACCTCTGGAGCATAAAGTAATGTTGACCCAGAGTTAATCCCTGGCATTATTTTATCCAACTGTTCCAATCCTTCTAAAATGTTTGTTACTACTCGGTGGGGAAGTGCCATCGAAATATCTCCTGGAGTTACATCTTTTAGAGACGGTGTAACCATTGATTTTTTTATCCGTTCCACTGTACTTCGGCGTCCAGCTTTCAAATCAGCTAATCTTTGTAAAATTGGCTTTCCTCCACCAATTGTGCTTGCCAATTCAGCTACCGATTTGGCATAAGCCAAAGAATTTTCGACTGGTTCAGTTAAACGCACCTCACAAACAAATGCAAAATTTGAGTTTGGTGATTTGTGATCAGATAAGGAGTGTCCATTGACACAAACATAACCTGGGTAATCTTCCTTAGCGACATAACCATTTGGACAAGAACAGAAAGTTCTAATAATATCATCAAAGGTCTTGGTTCTAATCTTAAAAACTACTTCATATAAAGCTTCAGCATGTTTGCGCATTATATATGAAGGAAACTCGACCCTAACTCCAACTTCAACCATGTCATAAATATATTTTATTTTGTATTTATCAGATAAATTTTGAAACCAGTCAGCCATTCCTCTTCCAGGAGCCAATAAAAATTTTTTACCAAATAATTTTTCTCTATTTGTTTCTACGCCTATAATTTCATCATTTTCAATTATTAAATCAGTTACTTGGGTATTGTCAAAAAAAGTTACCTTATTTTCTTCTAAATAGTTTTGAAATTTTTGCATCACCTTTTTTAAATTGTCTGTTCCCACATGTTTTGTTCTTCTCACAATTAGTTCAATATCTTGTATCTGTGCTTCTTCTATTAACCCGTTTACTTCTTCAACATTTTTTGGATAGTTATCAGCTGTTACCCCAAAATCCATAAAAATATTATCAATTTCTATAAGAATTTTTTCATAATCAATTGGGTTAATCAGGTGAAAAGTTCTTTCGTGAGATAGTTTTGGAGTAAAATGCAATTTTCCATCAGAATATGAGCCCGCCCCTCCAAATCCAAACATTATTTCACCTGATTTACGTTTTTCAATCCGATTACCCTTATCTATTAAGGCTATTTTAAGATTTTTGTCTTTTCTAATTAATTCCCAACAGGCAAAAATACCCGCAGGACCAGCACCAACTACTACAACGTCATAAAAATTTTTTTTAGTCACAGGTAATAATTATATTACACAAATAGTTTTTTGTACCAAGTCTAGTTTAAATTATTAACATTTTGCTGATTAATAATATCTATATTTAAGGTTACAATATACCCATGTCTATCAAAAAAAACCTTCTTCAACAACTCCAATCGGTTCATCGACAATTATCCTTACCTCGTCTCTCTTTCACCAGATTAGAGAAGATGAATCTTGAGACTAAAAAATATTTCGATGAAGCCCTTAAGAAATTTGAAATTAAATATAAATTACTTAAAAAAATTGATCCTCGCCGAGATCTTATAAAACTATGGAAACACAAAGGTAAACAAATTACCCTTCCTATAAATTGGCGCTATCTTTTAAGTGCTCCATTTATTTACGGCATGATTATTCCCGCTATTATGTGGAATATTGGTATTGAAATTTATCACCAAATTTGTTTTCGTCTTTATGGTATCCCTACTGTCAAACCCAAAGAATTTTTTGTCTATGACCGTCAACTACTCGCTTGCTTAAATTTTTGGGAAAAATTAAATTGTTATTACTGTTCTTATGTAAACAACCTGATTCGTTATAGTGCTGAAATTGGTGGCCGCACCGAAAGATATTGGTGTCCCATCAAATACGTTCGCCGAATCAACAAGACTCATTCCCAATATGACAAATTTATTGATACTAACGATGAGGCTAAATTAAGACAACAATGGGGCAAGCTTCGTGA
>CAYSTF010000087.1:0-3153 GCA_964434125.1 uncultured Gammaproteobacteria bacterium | reverse complement strand
ATTTAAACTGCCTAAACCAGTTTGGAGAGAGCTAGAAAACTGGACGTTGGAGTAAGAGATAATGCGGGGAAAAAGGGATTTGGACGGTTGTTAAATATTTGCGTTTTTGCTAACCTCGACTATGAAAGTAATTTTAAAAATATACACTAGAATCGTATTAGCAGTTTTACCTCTTTTCTTTTTACCCATGATTTATGATGCTTTTGGTTTGGGTAAAAACGTTTTTTTGCTTGCAACCGGGATGGTGGGTTTGATTTTGTGGACAATTGATATTTTAAAAAATAAAAGAGAAGTAATTTTGGTTAATAAATGGCTGAAATGGGTTGTTTTTGGTTTTGTTTTAGGAATAATTTCATTTTTTAGAGTAGGATTGGGGGCTCAAGCAAGGTCAACTTCTTCGTTGTTGGGGATGGGGGGTTTATTTGGTTTAACATTATGGTTCTTTTTGTGGATGCAGGTGAGAGAAAGAGGAGAGTATAAAAAACAATTAAACTGGTTGTCAATCTCGGCAGTGGTGGTGGGTGTGGTTTCAATTTTGGTTTTTATTATCCCAAATTCGCGATTACCTTGGGTTTGGCCAGAGGCCAATCCAATAGTGTCAATAGGGCAGGGGTGGTCATTAACTGGAGGCTTATTGGCTGAGGCGGTGTTGTTTTTGTTTTTACTAATCGAATGGGTTAAAAAGATTGTTAAGAAATTAAAAGAAAAAGTTGATTTCGGGGGTTATTTTGTTGAGGCAATGGCGGTAGTATTTTTTGGGTTATTAACCTTCTTAAGTATATACAAGTTGATTAAATTGGGTTGGTCATATTTAGATTTGAGAAGCTCATGGGTGATTGCAGTAGAAACACTAAAAACCAAAGCTTTGTTTGGAGTTGGTTTGGGTAACTTCTTGGAAGCATTTACAAAATTTAGACCTGCTAGTTTTAATATGACTAAATTATGGGCGTCGTCATTGTTGATTTCGGGGGTAGGAATATTGCAAGTGTGGGCAGAATTGGGATTGTTGGGATTAATATCAGTTGTTTTGGTAATTTTGTCGGTAATTAAAAAAAGAAAAGAAAACGGGTTTGGACAAGTTTTGTTGTTGGGGTTGTTGGCTTTGTTGTTGCCACCAACATTTTTGATAACTTTTTTGCTCTTTTGGGTAGTAGCAAGTAATTTTGATGAAACCAGAGAAGTAAAAATTGTAATGCCTTTGGGGGAAAATGGTTTTAATATTTTGCCTTATTTATTCTCTTTGATACTTTTAGTGGTGACCGGCTTTGGAGTCTACAAAACAGTATTGGCAACGCTTGGTGATTATTATTATCGCCAATCTTTGTTGATGGCTACCAAAAATGATGGTTCGGGGACTTACAATAACCAAATTAAGGCGATTGGAATGAACCCGAATTTGGCAGACTATCGGGCGGTTTATTCTCAGACTAATTTGGCTTTGGCTGGTAATTTTTTGAATGTAGGAACTGGGGAAACTGTAAGTACTGAAAACAAGGAAAAAGCGTCGACATTGATTCAGCAGGCAGTTAGAGAAGCTCAGGCGGCAGTAAGCTTGGATAAAAATGTCGGAGCCTATTGGGCCAACTTAGGGTCAATTTACCAATCATTAGTCGGAATGATAGACAATGCGCTTGATTGGTCGGTTCAATCGTATCAGCAAGCTGCGATTGTTGATCCAATAAATTCAAATTATAATATGAGTATAGGTTCGTTGATGTATGGGTCTCAAAATTATCCATTAGCTGAGAGATATTTTGAGGAAGCTATTGTTGATAAAAATAATTTTGCCAATGCTTGGTATAACCGAGCCTATGCGGCCAAACAACAAAACAAATTGCAAGATGCAGTTGCCTTTATGCAACAGGCACTAAATTTGGTTCCAGCTGATTCTGATGACTACACAAAAGCAAAGAAAGATCTAGATGATTGGCAAAAACAATTGGATGAAGCTATTGCTCAATATCAAGAACAACTTAAAAAACAACAAACTGAGCAGAAACAAGCAGAACCAGTAAAAACTGAAACTCTTAAGACTCCTCAACCATTACCAACAATGGGAGCAGAAGAAAAGGTTCAAGTCCCAGCGGAACAATTGGAACCAAAGATTACGGTAGTCCCGACAGTGGTACCAACTGCAGTACCGACAAAAGCGGTCGAGCCGACACCGTAAAATTTTTTAAATCCTCACTCCGGATAAACCGGTATCTCCCCTTAACAAGGGGAGAAGTCTTTGTTATTTTTAAACCCCTCTCCCCGATATTCATCGGGGCATCTCCCCTTGATGAAGGGGAGAAGTTAAATTAATATTATTTAGTGAAACATCTTACCGACTTTGAGTTTAAATCTAAAAGAGGGAATCTTAAATATTTAGATAAGTTGAGAGAAATATCGAGAAGAAATAGAAACAACCCAACTGAAGCTGAATTTATAATGTGGCAATTTATTAGAAAAAATAATTTTGGTTATAAATTTACTAGACAAAAGCCTTTGGTAAAATATGTTTTAGATTTTTATTGTAGTGAACTGTTATTAGATATCGAGATTGATGGTGGTTGTCATATTAAAAATCAAGCTTATGACTTGGAAAGAGATAAATATTTAAGCTATTTAAATATTAAAACTATAAGATTTACAAATGATGAAGTTTTAAAAGGTTTTGAAAAAATCAAAGAAAAGTTTCTCCCTTTAATCAAGGGGAGATGCTCCGAGCTGAAGCGAGGAGAGAGGGGTTTTTAGTTTATTATCCACCACTTAAACTCAATGTCTTCCATAATAGGTGAGTCGAGGCCGACGGTAAAAGATTTATCAGTTTTGGAAAGGACTTGGAGGTTTTGATTTTTGCCACCTTTTGTAGTAGTTAAGTAGACTTGGGATGTAGCAGAAACTTGATTATTGTCGACAACGATTTGTTTTTGGCCGGTGGGAAGAATTGAAGTGCCAGAGAGAGAATTGGAAGTGGAGAGATTGGAAACTTCGATTTTGTTGATTTCTTGGGGGGCGGCAACTATTAATCCAGAACCAGTGGAAGCTTGAATGGTGGGGGAGTCAAGACTTGTCGGAAGGCTAATAGTAGGAAGAGGATTTTTGTTTATCGAGGAAGATGTAGAGATGCCATGTGTGGCGTCTTTGCCTTGGGTTATAAGTTTTTCGAGA
>CAYSTF010000086.1:0-3219 GCA_964434125.1 uncultured Gammaproteobacteria bacterium | reverse complement strand
GATTTTCAGATTTTATGCATTTAAAGAAAGTGTTTACTTTGCTTTTGATCAGGCCAGAGATGGGTATATTTCTCAAGATATCTATCTAAACAAAAATCTAAGATTTATAGGGCCGCCGGTTTCGGGAAACATAGGGTTATTTCATGGAGTTCTATTTTGGTATTTGATAGGACCTTTGAATCTTTTGTTTAGCGGTGATCCAATTTTAATGTCAGCTGTATTTAGAATATTAAATGCTTTAGGAGTATTTTTCGTTTTTGCAATTGCTAATAAAATGTTTAACTCCCGAGTGGCAATGCTGTCTGCACTGTTTTTTGCAGTTTCATTTGAAGAAACACAATATTCAATGTATGTAGGAAATCCCAGTTTGGCAGTGTTAGCAATTTTATTAATATTTTTTGCAGCTACGTTGTTGTTGAAAAAAGATAAAAAAGCAAAATGGAGTCCAATCTTAATGTTTGGTGGTGCAGCAATAGCGACACAATTTAATTTAATGTATGTTTACACATTATTTGTAGTTTTATTAATCCTCTTCCTATTTAGAGAACAATCTTTAAAAATAAAAATAAAATACTATATTGGAGCTTTTTTGGCGATTATTCTATTACTTTCAACTTATATTTTGGCAGAAATTAAGTATGGATTTAGAAGTATAAAATTAGCAGTTTCCTTATTTAAGCAAGGTTATGGTATTTTAAACCCTAACGAATCAAAATATTTATTGTTTTGGGGAAAGTACCTAAGAATGTTTAAAGATAATATCTTAGGTTTGATTGGTAATGATGTTATTATTGGAATAATTGCTTTAGTATTAACCACTTGGCTTTTTGTTAAAGCTAAAAAAGATAAAAAGTATTCTTTACTTTTAATTTGGATATTATCCTGGGTAATACTAATGGTTATTGGAGGACACCTGGCTTATTATACTAATGCCGGTTTAGGGGTGGGGATTTTAATTTTAGTAGCTGTTATTTTAGAAAAAATATTTAAATCTAATAAGTGGTTAGCATTGATTTTGATTTTTTTAATATTTTGGGGGAATGCAAAACAAGTTATATATCAGTCGCCTAAAAGTTCTATTGTAGAAATTCAACCTCAATTAATGATGAAATTGTCTGATGAATATAAGTTAATTGATGAAATGTATCAACAAGCAAATGGAAATGGTTTTACTGTCAGGATGACAGGGATACCTTATAAAATTCAAACTGTTTGGGCATATTTATTTAGTTTTTATGGAGAGAGAAAATATAGTTACCTGCCCTATTGGGAAACAGGGAATGTTTTGGATTTCCCGGGAGAATTACCTGTTCCACAAAAGGGAACAACTTGTCTTAGATTTAGAGTTGTTGAACCAACAAGAGGATTGCCTCAAAATTTGATTGATGATGATATAAAAACAGAAAATTATTTTTCTACTTCAATAAAACAAATAAATATCGGCCATTTTTTATTGGAAACAAGGCAAGCAAATGATAAAAATTGTCACAATAATAGACCAATTTAAATTAAACTAAATCATCAAGGTCGATGACAGAAATGCTTTTATTTTTAGCTAAATGATCAACAGCAACGGTCATATCGGCGAGACTGTCTTTAATGCTGGAAAAAGAGTTTAAGAAACCCTGAGTAGAGGAAATGTAACCCATAATTAAAATAATGTCAGATATCTGTTTGGCGCCAGTAGTAACTGAAATTACAGAATAGGCCAAGATAAGACTATAAAAGAAGACAGCGCTGTTTTGGAGGAGAAACCATTCAATAAAGTTCCAGTTACAAAGGCGACTAAAATGGCGAGTATAAGTTTTTTGTTCAAGATCAATATCGTTTGATTCCTGAAGTTTGCCGTAATAAGTTTCAACTTTGGTGTTCTGAGCATCACGAAGACGGATATATTTTTGAGTAGTGTAGTAATCGATAACCATATAAATTAAAATGTAGGCTATTTCCAGGACAAAAATACGAGTATCAAGAAAGAAAAGAATAAAAGGAATGATGGTTAGAGAAACAACACTGTCAATACCCGGTTGTCGAAAAAGAGTAAGAGTCAAGGCACTAGCATCAGCGAAATTACGAATAGCCTGAACACTTTGGTGTCGTTCTTCTTTGTTTTCGGCATGAAGATCTTTAGTAAAAAAAAGGTGAATGTCAAAACTGATGCTACTGATGCATTCGTCGAGTTTAAAAATAGATCGAAGGCGAAGAAAATTGTCGATAATGTAAACGGTAAAAATGGTTAAGACCAGAAAAAATAAATGAGAAAAATCGACCTGGTTTTCAAGACTTTTAATAACTTTAGAAAAAAGAAAGATACTTAAAAGCGGGAGTAAAGAAGAAATGAAACGAACAAAAAACCAAAAAAGAAAGCGGCGTTTATTTTGGATTATTTTGAAAATAAGAACTAGGGTGAGTTTGGTTTTTTTGATCATGAGGGCTAATAAAATATTAAAGTAAAGTAAGAAAAAGTAAAGCTAAAAGGGATGATAGAATGATTTATGACGGAAAATAAACAAATTTTTGAGGTACTAATTGTAGGTTCAGGTCCGGCCGGTTTGACAGCAGCAATTTATAATGCCAGAGCAGAATTAAAAACTTTAGTAATTGCCGGTAATCAACCAGGAGGTCAACTAACGATAACCACTTTAGTAGATAATTACCCGGGTTTTCCAACCGGAATAGGCGGGGTGAAATTGATGATGGATATGCAGGAACAGGTAAGGAATTTAGGGGTAACTATAAAAAATGGAACAGTTAAGTCGGTTTCAAAACAAAACCCCTCTGTCAATAAATCGACATCTCCCCTTAAAGAAAGGGAGAAGTCATTTTTTGTTGAGCTTGAAAGTGGAGAGATTTTGCAAAGCAAGGCAGTAATTGTGGCGACGGGAGCGGCGGTTAACTGGCTAGGGTTGCCAAAAGAAAAAGAATTAATTGGTCATGGAGTTAGCGGTTGTGCGACTTGTGATGGGATGTTTTTTAGAGGAAAAACCGTGGCGGTGGTTGGTGGCGGAGATACAGCTTGTGAAGAAGCAAGTTTTTTAGGAAAAATTTGTGAAAAAGTTTATTTAATTCACAGGAGGGAAGGATTTAGAGCATCAATGGCGGAACAAAAAAAGGTTTTGAATAATCCTAAAGTAGAAATTTGGTGGAATAGTGAAATTAAGGAAATAAACCCCTTTGTCGATAAATCGACATCTCCCCTTGATGAAGGGGAGAAACTCA
>CAYSTF010000085.1:0-3304 GCA_964434125.1 uncultured Gammaproteobacteria bacterium | reverse complement strand
CCCAGGTTTTTCAGACCAGTGCCGTGACCATCTTGGCTACTTCGGCTTAGAAGTGGCTTTATTATAACAATATTTTTCTTACTTTATAACTTTCTACTTTAAACTTTATAAACTTTTTTGTGCCAGGGGTGGGACTTGAACCCACAAGTCTTTCGACACACCGTTCTGAGCGATGCTTGTATACCAATTTCAACACCCTGGCGTTGCTTATATCTTATCAAATAATGATAAAATTACCTCATGAACAAGGTTTATTTTGCCAAAGATATAGAAAATTTATTAAAAAATATTGATTTTTCCAAATTAGGTAAAAATGTTGCCATAAAAGTCCACTTTGGAGAAGCCGGATGTACTACCTACATGAATCCTCAATTAGTTAAAAAAATCTATAAAAAAATAGAGTCTTTGGGTAAAAAAGCAACCTTGGTTGAGTGTAATGTTCTTTACAAAGGATCAAGAACAAATAGTAAAGATCATCTAAAAACTGCCAAAGACCATGGTTTTACCGATATGGACATCGATATTCTTGATGGCCAAAATGGAGAAAAATTTGTTGAGATTGATAACTGCAAAATTGGTGCTGGAATAAAAAAATATGACTCGCTTGTCGTCATTAGTCATTTTAAGGGTCATGGTATGGCCGGGTTCGGTGGTGCTATTAAGAATGTTGGTATGGGTCTTGGTAGTCGAGCCGGAAAACTTGACATGCATTCAAATGTTAAACCCTTTATTGACACTAATAATTGTATTGGTTGTAGTATCTGTGCTAATCATTGTGATGTCAAAGCAATAACTATCAATAAAGGAAAAGCATTTATTAACAACGACATTTGTGTTGGTTGTGCTATGTGTATCGCCGTTTGTCCTCACGAAGCTGCTTGTGTACCCTGGGATAGTGGTACCAATGATTATCTTCAAGAAAAAATTGCTAAATACACCAAGGCGGTTTTAAGTATTTTTCCTCATCCTATTTTTATAAACATTTTAGAAAATATTACTCAAAATTGTGACTGTATGGGTTCTCCTCAAAAACAGATTATTGATGATATTGGCTTACTTTACTCAAACAACATTGTCGCAATTGATAAGGCCAGCTTAGATTTAGTCAACCAGTTTTCAAATCACAAATTTAATAAAATAAACAAAGTCGATAAGAATAATCAACTATCTGTTGCTTCAAAAAATGGGCTTGGAAACATAGATTATCAATTAGTCAAAATTAAACAAAATTAAAAAAATCGATGAAGTCTAATATTTCCGATAAAGAAATTAATTCTGGTAAACAAATAATTGATCGTCTTCTGTTATCAAATCCACTGCTATCACCTCATTTACTTAAAAAGTATATCCCA
Organism: uncultured Gammaproteobacteria bacterium; assembly: GCA_964434125.1. Taxonomy (GTDB): domain Bacteria; phylum Patescibacteriota; class Microgenomatia; order UBA12405; family UBA12405; genus WARW01. The sequence goes on along the minus strand of CAYSTF010000085.1, from coordinate 1,952 downwards.
GAATACACAAATTTTTATCCCGATATCAAGCAATACGGACTCTGGTTTTTCAAAAAACAAAAAGTAAATAAATTACTAAAATACGACAAAATTGTTTTTTTACTAAATGGATTAGCCGCCAGCGGTAAAGATAGTATTTTTAATAAAATGTGCAAATTAAAGCCCAATCTTTTTTTTAAAACCATTACCGCCACTTCGCGATTGCCCAGAAAAAACGAGATTGACAGTATTGACTATTTTTTTTATAAAAACATTTCTAGTTTCAAAACTGCTATTAAAAAAAATGAATTTATAGAATATATTAAAAGAGGAGATACTTTTTACGGCCTTCCGAAAAAAAGTTTTAAGCAAGCTTTTAGCCAACCAAAACCTATAACTTATTGTCAAATTGAAATGAGTGGTTGGCCAAAATTAGAACGATATCTTAATTCACTAAACAAAAACATTCTAGTAATCAAAGCTTTTGTTTTACCAAATATGAGTATGTCTAATTATTTAGAATGGTTAGTTCAAAACAGAGGTAAAGAAGATATAAAGTCAAGAATTAGTAAATCAGGTTGGGAACTAGAGCAAGCCCCCAAACAAGTAGATTTTTTTGTAGTTAATAGAATTAATACCAAAATACCCACCCTAACATACATCGCCAAAACTATAATCAATTCATTAATTCCTTTTATAAAAACACCAAAATTTAAAAAATGTTTTGTTCCCACAGACGTTTTAAAACCCACCAAAAATATTGCCAAAATTGTAAAAATCCACAACTCAATCATTTAAACAAATGATAAACTGATTCTATGATCAACCACCTACTTGTCTATATTTTATCCTTTTTTGGAGTCTGGATTGGTTCAGGATTGGCCATTAAGTCGGTTGAAAAAATATCACATCAACTAAAAACCTCTTCGTTTGTTCTTTCATTTCTTGTTTTAGGCTTATTTACTTCGATAGGAGAGCTATCAATCGGTGTTAGCTCAATTATAAAAAACGACCCTGAAGTATATATTGGAAATCTTGTTGGAGCCTCAATCGTCATTTTTATGCTTATTATTCCTTTATTAGCCTTAGTCAGTAAATCGATAAAAATAACCCCAGAATTTCAAGAATTTAATTTATTAGCCTCGTTACTAGTTATTGCCTTGCCAGTATTATCAGTCATCGACGGTAAAATTACCAAAATAGACAATGTATTGGCTTTATTTTTATTCTTCTTTCTCTTGGTTAATATTCAAAGTAAAAATAAATTAATAAATAATTTAAAAATAATTAATCAGTCAAAATCAAAAATTATTCCAGAACTTTTAAAAATTGTCTTTGGAGTATTAGTGATTTTTACTTCAAGCCATTTTATTGTTGATCAAACATTATATTTTTCAAAAATTTTTCAACTTTCTCCTTTTATTATTAGTCTGTTAGTTACCAGTTTGGGGACGAATATTCCCGAACTATCACTAGTAGTCAGGTCGGCAATTATGAAAAATAATGAAGTCGCTTTTGGTAACTACATCGGCTCGGCCTCTTTTAATACTTTTTTGTTGGGATTTTTGGGACTTATATACAACAAAGATATTATCTTAAACAACAACTACACCATTAGTTTACTATTTTTAATCATCAATCTTACTTTGTTTTTCTTTTTTGCTAAAAGTAAAAACACTATTTCTAAAAAAGAGAGCCTGGTTCTTCTGTCAACTTATTTTTTCTTTATAGCAGCCCAAATTATTCTTTGATTGTCACTTTATATTGTTTTGGAGCGGGTAGGGGGAATCGGACCCCCGCCGGAAGATTGGAAATCTCTCGTTCTACCACTAAACTATACCCGCATTTTTTAAGTTACTTTTATATTTTACCAAAATAAAATTTGGTAGTTTATGAGTCGGGGATACAGGATTCGAACCTGCAACCTCATGGTCCCAAACCATGCACGCTAGCCAATTGCGCCAATCCCCGTT
>CAYSTF010000084.1:0-3343 GCA_964434125.1 uncultured Gammaproteobacteria bacterium | reverse complement strand
AATAAAAAAATGACTGGCTTATCTTTCCCATTATGGGCTGAATTTGGCACCTTCTGACAGTTGTCAACCTGTCAGGGTTGTCGGACGGATTGTCGTGTCAGTTCACTACCCGTCTCTCTTGATAAAAATCATTATAGCACTTTAAAATCATGTATAAAGTAATCTAACCCATACGAGTGGCCAAAAATTTGATTCACCTTACTTGTTATAATTCATAAATAAATATATTAACTAGGCGATGAAGACTCTTATTTTAGCTAAAAGAAATCAACCTTTAACAAAACCATTTGAAGATAAAGCCAAAAATCCAATTTTTATTAGACTTGAATATTCTGGAAAAGAATTTGAATTAATTAAAGATGGTTGTCTTCGAGCAATACCATATAACCAAGGTGATCAACGGTGGTGTATAGAAACAATAGACAATTGGGTCTATATCATGAGGAGCTTAAATAAATCAGTTGTTTTTAAAATTCATTTTATTAAAAAAGATAATGTGTATGTGTCTGATAAGGCTTATATGGTTTGGAAAAAGATAGAAGAAGATGATAGAGACTCTTTTATTCGAATAAATAACTATTACAACAGTTGGATGTTCTTTTTGATTGAAAATTTGATTTTTGATAATCCATTTGCCTTTTTTGATGATGTTGGAGCAGGAACAAAAATTGATTTTAATGGAATCCATGGGTTTTCACATTGGAGAAATGTTAATAGATTTGGGAAAATAATGGCTAATAATAACGGTGCTGACACAAAAGTTATTTACTTTTTTTCAGTTTTACATGATTATTACAGAGAAAATGAAGATGAAGATTTTGGTCATGGACAAAGAGCAGTTAATAAATGTGATTATTTTCCAGAATACTTAAATGAAAAACAAAGAGAAATTTTAAAATTTGCAGTTAAAAACCATAATTTAACCCCTGATGAAATGAAAAATATAAATGATCCTTTAGCTAGTAATATAACGGTGTGGACTTGTTTGGATGCTGATCGATTAGACTTACCTCGAGTGGGATATATTGTGGATCCAACTTACCTATTTACTAAAGAAGCTAAAGATATTAGTAAGATATTTTAAATTTCCAAATACTTAGCTAGTTGGTTTTCGTCTTTTCCTAAATCTATTTCTACCCAAGAATCAAAACAATTATTGAGTCGTAAAATTTCTTTTTCTGCTTCAAAAACATCATCATCAAACCACAAAAATGGTTTGGAGAAATCAATAGCTTCAGTTTTTAAGAGGTCCCAATTAGTTGGTTGAATATATTCTAATAATTTTATAGTCTCTGAATTAAAAAACATTTTAAGAAAATTGACAGTATGGTGAGCGTCTCCTTTGCAATGGGTGGTTAGCCAATAAACTGGGTATTTTTTAACCAAATGATCAATAAATTCGTGAGAAAAATTAGTAACCCTTTTGTCGTTGGCTAACAAAACCCCATCGATATCAAGATAGATGTTCATAAATAGATTATAAAGGAGATGGGGAGTAAAAATAGGATAAAATAAAAATTATGACTAAAATAATTGTCGCTTCTAAAAACCCAGTTAAAATTGATAGTACTAAAGCGGGATTTACCAAAATGTTTAAGGGTGTAATTTTTGAAATTGAAGGGTTGGGGGTGGAATCGGGAGTATCTGATCAACCAATGAGTGAAGAAGAGACTCTAACTGGAGCAAAAAATCGAGTTAATAAAGTTTATAGTTTGTCTCCAAAGGCTGATTATTGGGTCGGGATTGAGGGTGGTTCAAAAGTAGTTGGTGAAGGAATGGAAACTTTTGCATGGGTGGTGATTAAATCTAAAAACGGGATGATAAGTCAAGGAAGAACAGCTTCATTTTATTTACCCAAAGAGATTGTCACTCTGGTAAGGATGGGTAAAGAACTGGGAGAGGCTGATGATATTGTTTTTAAACGAACTAACTCGAAGCAATCTAATGGAGCGGTGGGAATCCTGACTGATGATGTTTTAACTCGAGCTGATTATTATGAAACGGCAGTAATTTTGGCCTTAATTCCTTTTAAAAACCCAAAAATGTATTAAAAAATTGGAGTTGCAATCTTGAGGTTAATCAATTAATTGACTTCGGGTATTATTCGGGTTATAAATAAACTATGAGAAGTAATAATTCAAAAGTAGATGGGGGGACTATTGCAATTTTTAAGTCTAAAGATGGACCGTTTTTGGAAGTTAAATTGAATAAAGATACGGTTTGGTTAACTCAAGATCAAATGGCAAAATTGTTTAAAAAAGGAAGACCTACAATTACTGAACATATTAATAATTTGTTTAAAGAAGGAGAATTAAAAGAAAAATCAGTATGTCGGAATTTCCGACGTACTGGAACAGACAGAAAAAATTATAATGTTAAGTTTTATAATCTTGACGTAATTATTTCTGTTGGATATCGAGTTAAATCTCTGCGTGGAACACAATTTAGAATTTGGGCGACTAGGACTTTAAAACAACACTTAATTCAGGGTTATACAATAAACCAAAATAGACTAATTCAAGTTAAAAATAATTTAGAAGATTTACAACAAACGATTTTATTTCTAAAAGAAAAATCAGGTAATGAATTGTTGGCTGGACAAGAAAAAGAAATTATTAATATTTTGGCTAATTATTCAAAAACTTTAACTTTTTTAAAAAAATATGACAAAGATGAATTAAAATTGGTCGGTAAATCTAGGGGAAAATTTATTTTAGATTATAAATCGGCGAGAAATTTAATTGATCAAGTAAAAGAAAAACTTGTAACAATAAAAGAAGCGAGTAATATGTTTGCTCAAGAAAATGGAAATAAATTTAGAGCAATTTTGGGAAATATTTATCAAACATTTGATAATAAAGAGCTTTATAGTTCGGTTGAAGAAAGAGCGGCCCATCTTTTATACTTTGTAATCAAAGACCATCCTTTTGTTGATGGGAATAAACGGTCAGCTTCACTTTTATTTGTTTATTTTCTAGATAAAAATAATTGTCTATATCGTAATACTGGATAAAAAAAGATTAGCGATAATGCTTTGGCAACTTTAGCCCTATTAATTGCTGTTAGTGATCCAAGTGAAAAGAGTAAAATAATAAAAATGATTACTAATTTGTTGAGTTTTTAGCTGATGCGATTATCAGATAGCAAAATTGATTTATAACTAAATTGTCCGAAGTGTTTTAAGATAATATTTTGAGTAAATTAAGGTTTAAGCGTGAAGAGATGGTCTTTTTTGGGGTTTGTTCACGTTTTATTTGACAAAAACGTGAAGAAATGTATAATTTAACTATGCCAAAAACACTTATTGTCTTAAATAAAATTAGTTCATTGCGAGAAAGGTATT
>CAYSTF010000083.1:0-3482 GCA_964434125.1 uncultured Gammaproteobacteria bacterium | reverse complement strand
ACTGGCAAAATTTTTAAAATTTGATTCACCTTGATAGCATCAACTGATTTCAGGTTGTTTTCCCACATAATCGTATCTATGTTTACTCCAAACTTTAAGGCGATACTCGAAACCGTATCTCCCTCTTGGACCCGATATTCAGTTGTCTCCCCTTTTGACAAATTTGAAACCAAAGTACTGGCTCCGCTCTGATTTGCCGCCATCAACAAATAGTTACTTCCGCTATTTTCACTTCCTTCACTGTTTACCACCAAATTCTCCAATGTCCCAGAAAACAAAATTACCACAAAAAACAAAAAAGCCATGCTTGCATTGACAAAACTTTGAGAAAATCGACCTCTTTGCCGATACATCATTTTAGAAATCAACAGTTTGATCCATCCTACCCAACCCAATGTCCATTTAAACAACCTAGATACCGCCAACCCCTCCAATTTCAAAAACTCTGAAATTAGCTTCATTTCTGCCGCAATTAGTTCTTTTAGCTCAAACATTGTGTTTCTATTATACTAACTAAAGCACTAAAGCACTAACGCTCTAAAGCTCTAAAGCTCTAAATTATTTTTTTCCTATTTTTGCCAAAAAATCGGCATTGTTTTTTGTTTTACTCATTTGGGAAATTATCATCTCAGTTGCGTCATTATTTTCTCCCAAAGCATCAAACATTCGTCTGATAGATATGACTTTAGTCAATGTGTCTGAATCCAAAATCAGTTCCTCTTTTCTAGTTCCTGATCTTAAAATATCAAAAGCTGGATAAATTCTTCTTTCTGCCAAATTTCTTTCCAATCTCAACTCCATATTTCCCGTCCCTTTAAATTCTTCAAAAATAAGTTCGTCCATTTTTGAACCAGTTTCTACCAATGCAGTACCAATAATTGTCAACGATCCCCCGTTTTCAATTTTTCTAGCTGCTCCAAAAAATTTCTTTGAAGGATACAAAGCCGCTGGGTCAAAACCCCCCGAAAGTGTTCTCCCCGAGGTTGGTATTGCCAAGTTGTAAGCTCGTGCCAGTCTAGTAATCGAATCAAATACTACTACCACATCTCTTCCCAATTCCACCAATCGCTTGGCTCTTTCCATTCCAATTTCTGCCGCTCTGGTTTGATCTTCGGGTTTTTGATCGAAGCTCGACGCAATCACCTCTCCTTTGATAAACCTTTGCATGTCAGTTACTTCTTCTGGTCTTTCCCCTACCAATATTGCCATCAAATGAGCTTCTGGATAATTAATTGCCACCCCAGCGGCTATTTCTTTTAGTAAAGTTGTCTTACCTGCTTTTGGTGGTGACACCACCATTCCTCTTTGACCAAATCCCACTGGACAAAATAAATCCAAAATTCTTGTCGATAATATTCCAGCATCAGTTTCCAATTTCATCAACTTTTCTGGATAAATTGGTACCAAATCTTTAAATTCTGGCCGTCTTAGAGCTGAACTCAAATCTCCATCGTTTACTTTATCAATTCTGGTTATTGCCCAGTATTTTTCATTTTCTTTGGGCATCTTAGCTGCTCCCGCAATCAAGTCTCCAGCTCTAAGCCCATAACGTCTAATTTGCATCGACGGGATATAAGCATCTTTTCCATTTGGTAAAAATTTTGGCCTCACAAATCCACTCCCATCTTGCATAATCTCCAAAATCCCCGAAATTGCCTCCACCACCACATTACTCGCCGACTGAGCATAATGAACTTGTGGTCGAATTGGTTGTTGTGGTTGCATGGGTTTGGGAGGTTGATACTGTGGGGTTGGTATAACTTTTTGTGGTTCAACTGGGCTAGAAACAGGTTTAACAAAGCTTACTGTATTATTACCAACAGACTTTTCTTCTTTTATTAAACCTCCATTCACAAGGGAGGTTGACTCTACCACAACAGCAACGGGTGGGTTTTGAACTTCTTCGGTCTGTTCATCAACTTGTTTCAAAACTTCCGGCTTTACTTCTTCGGTCTCAATTTCTAAAATTTTGTCTTTTTCAATTTCAATCTTTGGAAGTTTTACTTCATCGTTAATTTGGGTCTTTTGAACCGCAACCGGCTCAGTACTAGGGATTTTTTTTGGCATTTTTCTAAATGAAAAAATAATTAATCAATATACGTAATTTAAATAAAAGCTGGCAAACAGCCTAAAAAACGGGAATCTCTTTGGAAATCAAGGTAATTCTACTAATTATTCTTTTTTCTGTCAAGCCCGAGCTTCCCCGACTACCCCCCTTGGGACCATAAATATGAACTCATCATCTTGCGACCAACCTCTTCCTCCAAGTTTAGAACTATTTGTCAAAAAAATATTTCTTTTTGTAAAATTTACCCGTAAAATAAAAGGTGTTTTTTCCAAATCATTACTACAAATTGGTTCAGATGCCACAAATACATCTTCTTCCAAAACTTCATCAACATCATTTATAAATAATTCCAAAGCGGTTTCTTTAGGACATCTCTCAAACCCCCAATAATTTGCTCGACTAATAATTTCATCATAAGCCAAACAATCCCCATTCAGCCCTAAACTGCTTAATCGAATTTTTACCAAATCAAAATTCTGTCTTTTTGGTAAAGTGTCAAATTTAGGGCTATCCAAATAATACCGTGTTCCCCCACCCTCAATTTTGACCCCACAAAACCCCACTGCATCCACAATAACCGTTGGTTCTAATCCACCAATTTTAATCTTTTTAATCAACAATGGCTCTTCCAATCCAGTTACTTCATAATCGTTATTTTCTTGTTCATTATTACAATTCATTCTACTTACTACTTTACAACACAACTAGGGTTGAAAGTAGCAGACCTGCCCCCTCTGCTACTCTCAACCCTAGTTACAAAGCTATTATTCAAAAAAAATCCCTATAAATCGGCTATCGCCAATTTGACTTTTCTTCCTTTTAGCTTTATTTTAGATATTGAAGAAACAACAATATACGTGTTCCACCTGCTTTGAGAATATCGATAATGTTGTTTCTTTTTTTTGTTCTTTAGCTAAAATTTCAAGTCAAAAACGACGAAATTTTGTCTAAAAATAAGATATCGGTTTACCGTTATATCTTCATTTAAAGATCCATGTTCCACCTGTTATCGACTATATTGTTGTTTCTCTAATATCTAAATTTTTAAATGTTCCTTGCTTTCCTAACTAACTACATCAGTATCAACTTTCCCCCAAGCTTTCCCATTTCTTTTAATTGTTTTGCTCCATCAAAACCCTTAGCAAAACTAAACTTCTCCTCTACCGTCTTTTTTTTCTTCCCCTGAACCTGTCGGATAGAAAATATTTTTTTTATCAAATGAAGCATTGAAAAAAGTATAACTCTTTTTCAACTCTTGTCTATATCCTATAAAAATTATCTTGCCAAAAATCTACTAACCCATAACATTTTATTTGTAAAATTTAGCTTCAATTGTCCTCTTTTTAAACAAAATTCAATCATTGTGGATAACTCAAAAATAATCAAATTTTCATAAAAACAAAAAATCCGGCAA
>CAYSTF010000082.1:0-3489 GCA_964434125.1 uncultured Gammaproteobacteria bacterium | reverse complement strand
ATTTAAACTGCCTAAACCAGTTTGGAGAGAGCTAGAAAACTGGACGTTGGAGTAAAAAAAAATATAATTAAAACAAAAAATAAAAATGATAAGATTAATTATGAATAAAAGCTTACTTAAGTCCCAAGGTCAAGTGGTGTTGATGGTGTTGCTGGCGTCGGCATTGGTGTTAACTTTGGGTTTGTCAGCCGCCAGACAAGCAACAGTAGAAACGGCGATTGATACAGACCAAGAATTATTGAAAAATGCTTTTAATGCAGCTGAATCTGGAATCGAGTATTATCTAAAGACTGGTGATACAAATTTTGCAAACCCAAATTCGCCTAATGGAGGAGCAACCCTACAGACATCACCATTGTTGGGTGATAAAGAAATTCTTTCTTTTAATCACAAATTAAATCCAGAAAACCCTGATTTTTTTTGGTTAGTTAACCATACCCAAAATGGAAATATTGGGACAAGTTATTATAATCGTTTAGACGGTGGAGATAATACAATAAAAATTTGTAGTGATCAACCTGGTCCGGTTAAACTAAAAATAGATTATTTTTATGGTGTCGGGACAAGTTATGAAGTTCAAAGGGGCGACGGAGTTAGTCCGATTTTGTCGACTAGTGGAGTCTCGTCGTGTATTGATAGTTTTTTTCTCAAAGGTAATTCGATTTTGTTGGTGGTGACTCCGATTGATAAGCCGATGAAAGTTACGGTTGAAGGTGATATTACTTTTCCAGTTCAAGGAGAAAAAATAACATCTACCGGAATTGTGGGAAAAATTAATAATCAAATCGCAATTGAGCATCCTTATAAATTATATATACCATTTTTGGTAGACCCAGTTGTTTCTGAGAAGATTGTGACAAATTTAAAGTAATTGTTGATATACTGGATATATGAGTAATTATTTAGGAGTCGATATCGGTCAAAGTAGTGTAAAGATAGTCTCGATCAACAAGGACAACAAAGATAGATTGGTGTTAGATAATATTGCTGAAGAAAAATTAAATTTGTCAGAGGTTAACAAAAATGACATAAATAAAAGGTGGGAAGCAGCGGGAAAAGCAATTAAAACAATTATTACTGACAATAAAATAAAAAGTAAACAAGTAGTTGCCGCATTACCCGAAAATGAAGTTATTAGTAGATTGGTTAGATTGCCACCACTAAAAGATTCAGAGATTCTGGATGCGTTAAGATTTGAAGCAGAGACTTTTGTCCCCTACCCCCTTGAAGAAGTTTCTTTGGATTATGAAATTATTGACAAGGATGAAGCAGGTCGGCTGACAGTGTTTGTGATTGCGGCAAAGAATGAGTTGATTACTAATTATGTAAAATTGTTTAAAAGTTTGGGGTTAGAGATGATTGCAATTGAATCGCCTGGAGTGGCTTTTAGAAGAATGGCAAAGAATAGTGTCGGATCGATTGAAAGAGTCGTGATTTTAAATGTTGGAGAAAGGTTTTCTGATATTTTTAATGTTTACAAGGGTAATGTTTATTTTTCTCGGTCTTTGCCTGTTGGCGGTGAATCGCTGACGAGGGCAGTTTCTTTGGGGTTGGGTTTAGATTTGGCTTCGGCAGAAGAATACAAAAAGGCCTATGGAATCAAAGAAGATGAGTTAGAAGGTAAAATAAGAACGGCGACAATGCCAGTTTTTAACAGTATCACTGATGAAGTTAGAAAAGCAATAACCTTGTTTGTTGAAGATAGTGGTGGTAAAACAGTTCAACTGTTAGTTCTCAGTGGTGGTGGTGCAAATTTACCAGGAATGGCCGAAGAGCTTACAAAAACCTTGGGAGTTGAAGTTCAGATTTCTCAACCATTTGTAAATATTGATGTTAGTCAAATCCAGTCTCCTTTTAACCTAAATACAGAAGGTTGTCGTTTTAGTTTAGCAGTTGGGTTATCATTAAGAGAGTAATATGAGTGATTTAAATCTGTTACCTTCAGAGGCGAAATTCCAAGCTGAGAAGATACATTTAAAAAAAATATTAAATAATGTCATGTGGGCGTTGGGTGGTGGTTGGTTAATCTTGGTAATAATTCTTTTGATGGTGAATCTAATATCCCAACTAAACCTTAATCAGTTGAATAAAAAACTTCAACAGTCGGCTGCTCAGTATAAAAGCTTAGCTGGAGAGATGTTGATAAATCAGACAATAAAGCAACAAGCTAAGGTGGTGGCCATGGTATTACAACAAAGATTTGAATATGGAAGTTCGATGGAAAAAGTAAAGAGTATTTTTTCGGACAAAATTGTAATTGACGACTTGGAGCTAGGTGAAGCCAAAAAATACAAAATTCAAGCTTCGGTGGCAGATCCAATCAATTTTGACGAGGTAGAAACAAAGGTTGATGATATCAATATGGGTAAGTATAAAGGGGTTAAGTCAGCTGAACTTAAAAATATTGAAATTAATAGAGTTAAGGGTTGGAATTTTTCTCTGGAGGTAACCTTGCTATGAAAAAGAAAAAATCGTTACAAATGCCAGATAAAATATTTGGTATAAGTAGTAGTCTAATAAAGTTGTTTTTCCCAGTTTTGGCGTTGGTCGTCTTTTTGCTGACAAGTATTGGCTGGTTGATACTTCCGAGAATTGAAAGTATAAAATCATTAAAATCTTCAATTGAATCTACCAAATCTCAAACCAAAACAACTGACGAAAAACGTTCTTACCTATTATCGATTGACCAAGAACAACTAAAAAAAGATGCCGATTATTTATCAAGTGCGGTTTTAAGAGAAAAAAATTCATATTTATTGGTTGAAGTAATTAAAAATATTACGAGGAAATATGGATATAATATTAATAGTTTTTCTTTAAGTATCAAAGATCTTAAAGAAAATGGTGAAACATCGATTAAAGTTGCCGATAAAAATGTGGCGATAAAAATGCCAATAACTGTTGAATTATCTGGCCCGACTGATAAACTTATTGATTTGATTAAGGGCCTTGAAAATAACCTACCAATTTTGTTTATTGACAATCTTAAAATATCAAAACAAGACACCACTTCGGTTTTAAAAATGCTAATTTCTTCTTATTACATGCCTGATAGTTTGGCTAAAGTATCAGACAATTTGACAATAAACGATCTAAAATTAACAAAAGAGGAGTCTGATTTGTTGGTTAAAATTAGTCAATTTGAGAATAACATAAACGTAGCCGGTCTATCTGATTTCGAAGGGGGTACTTTTGTAGAATACGACAGAACCAATCCTTTTTAGTCTCTAATTTTGACTATAAAACGACTTTGAGGGAAAGAGAGACTAAGTATTGTCCGAATAGACTTGATTATTTTACCTTCTTTACCAATGATTTTGCCGATAATTTCTTTGGGAGCAACAATTTCTAAAATTTCTATTTCGTTTTCGACTGATTGCTCAACGGTAACTTTATCTTGTGGTTGGGTTATACCATCAAGAATGTATTGAAGAGTGTCTTTTAAATTAGTCATAAAGATAATTAGTTTATTAGATAAATAGTAAAAAA
>CAYSTF010000081.1:0-3558 GCA_964434125.1 uncultured Gammaproteobacteria bacterium | reverse complement strand
AAAGATGTCGGTGGGTTAATCCCTTTTTTAAATCAACTTAAAATTCCTTTTTTACGCAGTGATTCAATTAATATTCTTGATAACCTTTACATCCAACAACTCATCGATTTATTTAAATATCTTGATAATCCAGATAATGACGTTTTACTTGGTAAAATTCTATCTTTTAAATTTTTAAAACTATCTGCCTTAGATCTTTATAATCTTTTCCATTATTGTCGAAAAAATAATTACCTGCTTTCTGAAACAATATCTTCGCCAGAAAAATTAAAACAAATAGGTATTAGTCAAAACACTAAAACTAAATTAACTAATTTTGTTATCCGAGTTGCTAGGATTCAAAAGGATAAAAACAATTTACCTCTTACTGATATATTTCTCAAAGTCATAAAAAAGTTTAATTATTTAAAATATGTTTTAAGCCATAGTGATGTAATACTTCTAAAACAAATTGATCGGCTTTATTCTCATTTGAAAACTAATTTGTCAGTTGAAAAAATCAACCTTCATCAGTGGGTTACCAATATTGATACTCTTGTAGAAAATGATATATCAGTAAACAGTCTTCCTTTAGTTGATGATTTAGATAATAGTATTCGTCTAATGACGGTTCACAAAAGCAAAGGGTTAGAATTTGAACATGTTTTTTTGATTAAAGTTTTATCCGGTAAATGGGATAATACTGTTTCTCATACAAATATAAGATTGCCACTAGGAATTATCAAAACCGATATCTCTACCGTCTTAGTTGATAAGGATATTGAAGAAGATCGTCGGTTATTTTATGTCGCCTTGACTCGAGCTAAAAAACAAATCTACCTTTCATATACCAAATTCAATGATTCTGGCCGTGAACAGTTACCCTCTATTTTTATCAACGAAATTGACAATTCTTTGATTGAAAAACAATCATCAAGTTTCAGTACCGAAGCTACTGCTCTTCAAAATTTATTCAATCCTACAACTCAAAAAATTAGTTCTCTTAATCTAAACGGTTATTTAAAAAATTATTTAACGAATGAATATCGTTTTAATGTTACTCATCTTAATTCCTATCTCAAATGCCCGCTTTGCTTTTTCTTTAAAACTATCCTTCGACTGCCTGACACCAAAAGCTTAAGCGCCTCTTTTGGTACTAGTGTTCACGCTTCTCTTAGTTATCTTTTTAATGTTTTTAAAAATAAAAATACGCTTATTTCTTTAGAAAAATTTATATTAATTTTTCAAGATAATCTTTTAAAACAAAATATCTCCATCAAAGATTATGAATATCTTTTTGAAAAAGGCAAAATAGTCTTAACTGATTATTATCAAAACTATAAAGAGAGTTTTAATGGTAATTGCTTAACTGAACACGATTTTAAATTTTATAATGCCCGCCTAGACAATGTTCCCCTAACTGGCAAAATCGACAAAATTGAAATTCTTGATGGTAAAAATGTAAACGTTGTTGATTTTAAAACTGGTAAACCTGATTCAAAATATCAACAACTCTCACCAGAAGGCGATTATTTTCGTCAATTAGTTTTTTATAAATTACTTTGCCAACAATCATCAGGTTTTCCTTATCATGTTAAGTCGGGGACAATCGATTTTATTGAAAAAGACAATAAAGGTAATTTTAAAAAAGTTGATTTTCAAATTACCGACGATCATGTTTCCCAATTATCAAAATTGATTATCGATACCTATAAAAAAATTCTTAATTTAGAATTTACTCCATCCTCCAAATGCGAAGATCCCGATCACCTTCATTATTTATTTGAAAAATATTTCAAAAATGAAACTTAAAATCAAACGATTTGACAAATCTCTGCCGTTACCAGTTCACAAAACCAGTGGGGCGGTTGCAGTTGATTTATGTTCTCGTATTGACGTTAAAATTAAACCAAAAGAAACTGCCTACATTCCCATGAACGTAGGCATTCAAATTCCTAATGGTTATTTTATCCTCATGGCTCCCAGGTCTTCGACACATAAAATGGGTTTAATGGGTCTAAATGGTGTTGGTATTTTTGATCGCGACTATTGTGGTGACAATGATGAATATACTTTTATTGGTTACAATTTCACCGACCAATTAGTAACAATTGAAAAAGGCACTCGTCTTTGCCAACTCTTGCTAATCAAATGCGAGAGTTTCGATTTTCAAGAAGTTGATAAAATGAGTTTACCTAGCCGCGGTGGTTTTGGGACTACTGGAGTTAAATAACTTTATTTTCTTAAAAATTAAACCTTCTTTGTTTTAATACCGATTCGGTGCCTAGTTTTCTTTGCATGAATAAACCCAAAACAGTCAAACTAGGATATATATGATTCTTATAATTTTCAATTAATCTTGCGTCGTTACAGGTATTAAGATAATTTAAAAAATCTACTCCCATTTTTATTTCCAATTCCAATGCTCGAGCAATATTTGCCGCCCACTCTTCGATTACATAATCGAAGATATCATTTTTGTCTTTTATTCTTTTTTTATCCAGCGGTATAAGCTTAATTTTTTTATCCAAACTTGGTTTACATTTTTGATTCTGACTAATAAAACAGACATCATCCCAAATGCTGATTAATTTATTACTTCTGATTGTTAAAGGAATATCTTTATTATTAGTTTCTTCGATCAAAAAGTCATAAAGTTGTAGTATTAAATAATCAACTCCTTTTTCCGTAAATTCCCCCAAAAGTTTTAAATACAAATTTTGTGGATTATTATATATGTCCTGTATTTGGATATTTTTGTCAACAAAACAATCAGACTCTAATGATTTATATTCACTAATTATTTTGTCAAACCCTTGTGGTAAATGTTTGTGAAATTCTTTAGCAGCAATTTCCGAAACATAAATAATGTTTTTAGGAATTAACAAGTCGGTAATCGATAACCCATTGTCCAAATAAAAATCAATTACATCATTTAGACAATAGACATAGCTCTTTTTACTTTGATAAAGAAGTCGGCTGATTAAATTTAATTCCTGGCGGTATCGATATAGTGGGTGAGTTAAATCATCATTACATACGAAATTAATTATCGGTTTGTGATAAGTATGTGACAAATGGTTTAAAAAATGTCTACTACTTTCAAATTCATTTGTTGGTATAACTATTGGATTTTCATTTCTACTCAAGAGAAAATTAATTATCGACAAAGAAGACACTTCAATTGCTACTCGATAATCGTGAATATTTCTTGTATATGCATCGAGCACTTTTGAAGATGTCACACCGTCAAAACTATTATTTATCCTAACCATTTTCTTGAGTTAAATACATAAAACTAGTAACTGTCGGCATTATATACTATTCAGTCTTCTAGTGTAAAATATCATATGACTTTTATTTATATCCTTCTTGTTTTAATTCTTCTTACTCTTATTTTTCTAATTTTTAAATCTAAAAAAAATAACCCTAACGAGTTTAGTGACCAATTTTTCAACCAATTTAACCAAAAATTCCCCGAAATTTTAAATCAAGCTAATACTAATTTAATCAATCTTGCCAACGAAAAAGTCGGAACCGATTTGAACAACAAAAAGCAAGCTATCGAAGAATTAGTTA
>CAYSTF010000080.1:0-3637 GCA_964434125.1 uncultured Gammaproteobacteria bacterium | reverse complement strand
GTCAAAGAAGCTTTACCAAAGCCAGATCGTGTATAAATTAAATTAAAAACGATTTTAAAACCTCTCCAAAGAAGTTTTGGGGAGGTTTTTTGTTGTAAAATAAGACAGAATGGAAAATATTGAAATTCCACAAAAGGTAAAAAATATTATTAATAAGTTTTTAGAAAATAAGGCTGAGATTTATATCGTCGGTGGGGCTTGTCGTGATTTATTACTAGGACGAAAGGTAAACGATTGGGATTTTACGACTAATTTACCCCCAGAAGAGATGAAAAAACTGTTTCCCAAAAATAGTTTTTATAATAACAATTTTGGAACCTTCAGTATTTTGGGGAAAGATGATGAAATATTTGAAGTAACTACTTTTAGAACTGAAAGAGGTTATAGTGACGGCAGACATCCTGATGAGGTTAAATGGGGAAAAAGTTTGAAAGAAGATTTGGAAAGAAGAGATTTTACGATAAACGCCATAGCAATTAAAGTTTTAGACAATGAACTGTCGATCGTAGACATGTTTAGTGGACAAAAGGATTTAGAAAAAAAACTTATAAGAACTGTTGGAAATGCTGACGATAGATTCAAAGAAGATGCTCTACGATTGATTAGGGCAGTAAGAATTGCCGGACAAATAGGATTTAGTATTGAAGAAAAGACTCTAAAATCAATTCAAAAAAATGCAAAATTAATTAATAATATTGCTGGAGAAAGAATTAGGGATGAGATTTTTAAAATTTTAATTTCAGATAAACCATCAAATGGAATAAACCTGTTAAAAGATTCTGGATTGTTACAAGAATTGATGCCGGAGTTGATAAACGGAATTAATATGACCCAAAAAGGACACCATATCGATGATGTCTGGACTCATAATTTAAAAACTTTGGATAATTGTGAAAGTAAAAACCCGGTGACAAGATTGGCGGCACTTTTACATGACGTTGGAAAACCAAAATCAATGAAAGGAGAGGGAGAAAAAAGAACATTTCATAACCACGAAGTTTATGGGTCAAGAATTGCTGTGAGTATTGGAAAAAGGTTAAAACTATCCAACAAAGAACTTGACCAATTGTTTAGATTAGTCAGATGGCATATGTTTACAGTTCAAGAAACTCAAACTGATAAAGCTGTTAGAAGATTTATTCGAAACGTGACACTAGACTATATAGATGAAATGATTGCCATGAGACGGGCTGATAGACTCGGTAGCGGGGCTAAAGAAACTAGTTGGAGATGGGAACTTTTTAAGAAAAGAATTGTGGAAGTGCAAAAACAACCATTTGCAGTTAAAGACTTAAAAATCAAAGGTGATGATGTGATGGAAATATTAAAAATAAAGCCAGGTAGAAGGGTTGGTGAAGTGTTAGAGGCAATATTTAAGGAAGTTGAACAGAAACCAGAGTTGAATGACAGAGAAGTTCTGCTGGAGAAAATAAAAAAGTTTATATAAAACCCTTTCGCCCTATGGGCACCTTCCCTTGACTGGGCAGGAATTTATTTCTTTTTTGAGTGTTTTTTGAAAAAGATGACTAAGGGAATAGCAACACCGATTGATGAATAGGTGCCACAAATTACACCAATAAGAAGAGCAGCGGCAAACCAACGAGTAGTATCGCCACCAAGCAAAACTAGCGAAGTTAACATAAAGATTATGGTCATAGAATTGTTGATAGAACGAGTAAGAGTTTCAGTAACAGCTTGGTTAGATAATTTAACCCAATCTAGTTGATATGTTTGTTTTTTTAGTTCTCGTATTCGATCAAAAGTGACTACGGTATCATGAACTGAAGAAGAAAGAGTGGTAAGAATAGCGGTAACAAAAAGAGAATTTAATTCAGCTCCAAAAAAATGTCCTAAAAGTGAAAAACTACCCATAAGTATCAAAGTGTCGTGTAACATAGCAAGAACAGCTGAAGCACCAAAAGAAAAATCACGAAATCGACGGCCAATAAATAAGAAAAGAAAGAGAGAAGTTAAAACAACAGCAAAAATTGTTTTTTCTAATAATTCTTTTCCCAAAGTGGCCCCCAATGATTCAAATTTTAGTTCTTTTAATTCTGGGTCAATTTCTTTTAAGCTATTATTAAGAGAATCTTTTTGATTTAAAGTTATGTCGTTAAATTTGAGCAAATAATTATTATTGCCTAAAGAATTAATTGATTTTAATTCAATTTGGTTTTTAGAAAATACCTCTTTATAAGAATTCTCGTTGATTTTGGCCGAATTTAACTCCCAAACCGCACCACCAGTAAAATCAATCGAAGGCTTGAAACCCCAAAATATTATTGAAAAAATAGACCCAGCCATTAAGATTAAAGATATGCTTACGAATAGTGGCCGAAGCTTCATTATATTCATATTTTTAATTATTAGAACTTTAGAGCCTTAGTTTTTTTTGAATTAACAGGTAATTTTTCTTTTGCTAAAACTCGTAAAAGATTTCTGGTGACAAATACTCCAGTAAAAATACCAACAAATATTCCTAAAAGAAGAGTTACAGCAAAACCACGAATCATTCCTGAAGTGCTTAAAAATGACCAATTAAAAGGATTAAATAGTATTAACCCCGTAATAATGGCACAAGTATTAGCGTCTTTGATTGAGTCCCAGGCTCGACCAAAACTAGTTTCAAGGACGACGTTCCAGTCGCGGCCTTTACGAGTTTCTTCTTTTACACGTTCAAAAATTAAAATATTGCTATCGACAGCCATACCAATTGATAAAATAAAACCAACAATTCCCGGAAAGGTTAAGGTGACCGGGATAAGTCGATATAAGGTAAGTGTTATCAAACCATAAATAACTAAACCGATATCGGCAATAAATCCAAGTTTGCCGTAATTGGCAATCATAAATAATGAAACAATCACTAAACCAATAATTCCAGCAAATAAACCTTTATTGAGCGAATCTTGGCCAAGAGTAGCACCAATTTGTGATGGTTGAATTAGAGTAATTGATAAGGGAAGTGCTCCAGCATTAAGCTGGACAGATAATTCTTTGGCTGATTTAGCATCAAAACTACCACTAATTACGGCTTTACCATCGGTAATTTCTGTCTGAACAGTAGGGTAGGTTAAAGGGTAATCATCAATTAAAATTGCAATTCTTTTGTTTAAAAATTCTTTACTGGCTTTAGCAAACAATTTAGTCCCCTCTTCGTTAAATTCCAACATAACTTCGGGTTGAGAATTATTGGGGTTAATTTGCACTGATGAACGACTTAGATGAGAACCATTAAGGCCGGTATCCTTGGAAAAGACATCGTTAAAAGTGGCCGACTCGGTGGCTTCAGGTACTAACTCAACTTCGCCTTTAAAAGAAAGTTGAGCAGTAGTACCAATAAGTTTGACAGCATCAGAAACATTAGTAATTCCAGGAAGTTCAACTTTAAGCCGGTATTGATTTTGTTCTTTATTTATTTGGACATTAGTTTCACTGACACCAAATAAATTTATACGACGTTCAATATTACTTTTTAAGGATTCTAAAGCTGATGTTAAATTTTCCGGTTTAACGTTTGAAGTGTCAATACTGAAAGTAAGAGAAACACCACCGGCTAAGTCAAGCCCGTATCTAAGATCGACATTTTTATTAAAGTTAAAATTACCTAATTTAAACTTTAATTCTGGTCGATAAA
>CAYSTF010000079.1:0-3660 GCA_964434125.1 uncultured Gammaproteobacteria bacterium | reverse complement strand
AATAAAAATAATAAATCAAATCCATTTGGCCAAAATTAATGGTGATTTTAATAAACTGGTTGAAGTTTTTGTAATTTTTATAGACAACGCCGTTAAATATAGTCCCTCTAATAGTCAAATAAAATTAATCTCTAAAATCAAAAATAAACAAGTTGTAATAAAAATTATTGATCAAGGTATTGGTATTGACCCACAGGATTTGCCCCATATATTCGATCGTTTTTATCAAGCCGACAATGCCCGCACCAAAACCAATAATGACGGTTATGGTTTAGGTCTTTCTATTGCTCAAAATATTATCCGTCTTCATCACGGCAAGATTGAAGTTAAAAGCATTCTCAATAGTGGTACTACTTTTATTATTTATTTACCTCTTTTCAGTTAATCTTAAGAATTTAATCAAATGATCTCCACTATGAAATTACTAAGCATTCTAAAAAATAAATTTTTATCCTTACCTTTGGTTCTAAAAATTATTCTTCCAGTGTTATTAGTTGGCCTTACTTGGTTTACTATTTCCAAAATAAATTCCAAAAACGATTCTCAACCTTCTTACAAAACCTCTACTGCTCAAATCGGTAATATTATTAGCACCATTTCTGCATCTGGCGCAATCACTAGTGGCAATAATACCAGTATTTATACTAGTGCTTCAGGAGAAGTCGTCGATGTCTATGTTAAAAATGGCGACACTGTCAAGCAAGGTCAAAAAATTGCTCAAATCAAACTTGACCAAGACGGTCAAAAAAAACAAACTACTGCTTGGGCCGCTTATTTAAGTGCTAAAAATTCAGTCACTTCATCTCAACAAAACAAACTTACTCTAGAAAACGGAGTTGAAACTGCCAAAAGAACATTAGCTAGTGCTCAAGATGCTGTCAATAAGATAAACGACTACACCAAAAGTGATTTAGAAAAAGACAATATTAATTCCGCCTTAGTCGTAGCCCAAAGAGCCTATGATATTGCTCTTCAAAAATTTAATTCAGCCGATTCAACCATTGCTGTGTCTCAATCTCAACTTTCTTCTGCCTGGTATACCTATCAACAATCATCCTCCATTATTTATGCCCCCGCTAGTGGTGTACTTTCAAATTTTGCCCTAACCAAGGGTATGTCAGTTGCTAATCTATCTTCCGATTCAACCACTTCTTCCAATAATACCACTCAATCCGTCGGTATTATTACCAACCCCAACAATAAAATTACCGCCTCTATCAGTCTGACCGAAATTGATGTTACCAAAGTCACTCCTGGCCAAAAAGTTACTTTAACCCTCGATGCCTTTAGTGACAAAACCTTCACCGGTGAAGTCTTGGCTATTAATACCAATGGCCAATCCACTAGTGGAGTCACTTCGTATCCGACAATTATCGTTTTTGATACTGGTTTGCCTAATATGTATCCCAACATGACCGTCAACGCTAATATTTTAATCGACTCCAAACAAGACGTTTTAACTATTCCTTCTTCAGCAATTCAAACCAGTGATGATTCCTCTTTTGTAAAAGTTGTCAAAGACAATCAGACAACTGAGGTGGTAGTTGAAACTGGCCTAAGTGACGACACTAACATCGAAATTATTTCTGGTTTATCCGTTGGTGATACTGTTATCACTTCTACTGTTACCAATAATACTTCTACAAAAACTAATTCATCTACCAATCAATCAGTTTTTGGAGGTAGTGGTTTTGGTAGTGGTATGATGCGTCGATAAATATATGCAAAACTCTCCCATCATAAAAATAAAAAATCTATCCAAAATTTATAAAACCGATGTTTTAGAAACTATTGCTTTATCAAATGTTTCTTTTGAAGTAAAAAAGGGGGAGTTTGTTGCCATTATGGGGCCTTCCGGTTCTGGTAAATCAACCTTAATGCATATTATTGGAGCGCTTGATAAACCAACATCAGGTGAATATTTTCTTGATGGCCAAAATGTTTCTAAACTAAATGATGATCAATTAGCCGATATTCGTAATCGCAAAATTGGTTTTATTTTTCAATCCTATAATCTCTTGCCTCGTACCACTACCGTCAAAAATGTCATGCTTCCCATGGCCTATGCTGGAATTGATTATCAAGAAAGAGAAAAACGAGCTCTAGAATACCTCAAAATTGTCAGTCTTGGCGATCATCTCCATCACACCTCAAACCAACTTTCTGGTGGCCAACAACAACGAGTTGCTATCGCTAGAGCCTTAAGTATGCACCCCTCAATTTTATTAGCCGACGAACCCACTGGTAATATTGCCTCCCATCAAGCCGACGAAATTATGGCTATTTTTCAAAAACTAAACCAAGAAGGCAATACTATTATTATGATTACTCATGAACCAGATATTGCTCAAAAATCCAAAAGAATTATTATTATTCGCGACGGGCAAATCGTCAGTGACAAACCTAACCGCCAACAAATATGAAACTAACTGAACTATTTTTTGAAAGTCTCACTACTCTCACTCTCAACAAAACTCGAACTACTTTAGCCATTTTAGGCATAGTCATTGGCATTGGTAGTGTCATTGCTCTTATGTCTCTGGGTCAGGCCACTCAACAATCAATCCAAAATCAAATTGAGTCACTTGGTTCCAATCTCTTGACCGTCCAACCCGGGGCTGTCCAAAGTACTGGTGGTGTTCGGGGAGCTGCTGGTTCTCGAACCACTCTAACTAATGAAGATGCCAAAGCCTTATTAACCTCCGACCAAATTACTACCATCAATTCAATTTCTCCAGAATATTCCAGTCGGACTCAAATAATTTCTCCTCAAGGCAATTCCAATACTCAAGTCATTGGTATTACCCCCGCCTATTTTGATGTTCACAAAGTTATTCTTAGCGATGGCGCCCTAATTACTCAAACCGACGTTGACAGTCTCAAAAAAGTTGCTGTTGTTGGTCCCACTGTGGTTACCAACCTTTTTCCCGATGGTATTAATCCAATCGGCAAAACTATCAAAATTCAAAATCAAAATCTCACTATTATTGGTATAACTCAGGCCAAAGGGGGAAGTGGTTTTAACAATCAAGACGACATTGTCTATATTCCCCTGACCACTGCCCAAAAACAACTTTTTGGAGTCAACCATCTTAGTTCAATTGCTCTTGAAGCCAAAAATGCTGATCTTATGGTTTCTGCCCAAGACGAAGTCGGTTATTTTTTATTAGCTCGTCACAAAATTACTGATCCCGCTAAAGCCGATTTTTCCATCATGTCTCAACAAGATATGATCAATACTATCACCTCAACTACTGCTACATTTACTACTCTTTTAGCCGGTGTTGCCGCCATATCTCTTCTTGTTGGCGGTATCGGAATTATGAATATTATGTTAGTTACTGTCACCGAACGGACTCGAGAAATTGGTCTGCGCAAAGCTCTTGGAGCCAAGAAAAAAGTTATTACCACTCAATTTTGAATTGAATCAGTTATCCTCACTTTCACCGGTGGTATTATCGGGATTATTTTTGGTATTATCACCTCTTTTGTAATTTCCAAAGTTACCAGTTCTCTTTTTGTGGTTTCTCCCACCTCAGTTTTGCTTGCCTTTATAGTATCTACTGCTATCGGTATTTTATTTGGTTGGTATCCAGCCAAAAAGGCCGCCAATCTAGAACCTATCGAAGCCCTCCGTTATGAATAATCCTTCAGTTAATT
>CAYSTF010000078.1:0-3710 GCA_964434125.1 uncultured Gammaproteobacteria bacterium | reverse complement strand
ATGGTTAGGGAGTTTTTGAGAATGGCATTGATAAGCGGTCCAAAACTGGTATAGGTTTGGCCTATACTTTTTCCGGCACCATTATTGAGGTTTTGACCGATTTGGACTTGGGCTAATAGGCTTTTCACAAGTAAATTATACTATAAATTGTGATTGAAAAAATGTTAGATTAGAATTTAGATGAATATATAAAAAATAGTGTTATAATACGCCACTTTATTTAGTTTAATAGATAATTAGTTATTTAGATTATTAGTATAATAGTTGTATGAAAAAACCTATTTCTTTACTATTAGTAATAGTATTAAGCATTTGGTATTTAATCTTTGATATAAGGCCAATTGAAGCTAAAACTAGATTAGTCACTCCTACTATTGAGATTACCCCAACGGTGACAGTAACTGCCACGGTGGCACCTGAACCAACAGAAATAATAAATAACATTACTGAATCAGAAGGAAAAGAGATTGTGGTTGATAAAGTTAAATGGAACGGGGTAAACACTTTTAAGGTAGCGATAAATTGGGCGGCCAATCGAGGAGTGTCGACTAACACCTTGGTACTATTATTATTGCTACCGTTGGTGGCGACTTTAGTATCGTTTTTACATTATGTAGCTGGATTGTCGGGATATGGAATATTTATGCCAACCATGATTGCAGTAGCTTTTTTGGCAACAGGAATTTTGGGGGGATTGTTTCTGTTTAGTTCGATTTTATTAGTTTCTTTGGTTAGTAATATGGTGCTAAAAAAACTTAAACTACATTTTTGGCCAGCCAGATCGATAAGTCTTTTGTTTATTTCTATTGGAACTTTTATGTTGATGGTATTGTCTTCTTTTGTAAGAGTGATAGATATTAGTAAAATTTCGATTTTTCCAATCTTGTTTATGATTTTGTTGACTGAAGAATTTAGTCGAACTCAGTTGGCTAAAAGTAAAAAAGAAGCCAAAAAATTAACTATTGGAACAATGGTGTTGGCTATTATTGGAGCGATGACGATGAATTTTTCACTGGTTCAAGAAACAGTATTGAAGTATCCAGATGCAATGGTTGTTGTGGTATTGGCTATTAATTTGTTGGTGGGAAATTATACTGGAATAAGATGGTCAGAAATTGGTAGGTTTAAAAAAGCAATAAGAGAGAAAAAATCCCCCTAAATCTCCCTAAGACATCGGGAGACTTTAAAAATTCTATTAAGAGTAAAATATGCTAAATTTAAAAAAATATCGGAAATTTTTGACAAAAAACGAGAGAAATAAGGTTTATTTGAGGAAAAACACAGCCAAAGGAAGGGCGATTGCTGATAGTAAATTTAAAACCAAAAAATTATTGGCCAAAAAAGGTGTGGGGGTACCAGGTTTAATCGCTAGATTTAAAAACGAGGCAGAATTGTCAAATTTTCGATGGGAAAATTTGGAAGGTAATTTTGTGATTAAACCAGAGTCGGGTTATGGGGGAGAGGGAATTATTATTATTCGGAAAAGGGGAAAATGGGCTGGAGAATGGCAAAAAATGAATGGAGAAAAAATTACAACTCAAGACCTACAACTTCATTGTCAAGAAATATTGGCTGGTAAATACAGTTTACATTCGATGAAGGATACGGTGTTGGTGGAGGAAAGAATTAAAATACATCCGTTGTTTTTGGCGCTAACTAGATCGGGAACACCAGATATTAGAGTAATTGTTTACAATAAAGTTCCAGTAATGGCGATGTTTAGAGTCCCGACAGAAAAATCTGGAGGTAAGGCAAATTTACATCAAGGAGCGATTGGGTTGGGGGTTGATTTGGCTACAGGAATAACAACTTTCGGGGTGGAAAAAGGAGTAATGATTTATAGAATATATGATTTTAATAAAAAGAAAAAAAGAAAAGTAAACGGAATAAAAATTCCATTTTGGAGGGAAGTGTTGGAAACTGCGGTTAAGTGTCAGCTAGCAATACCTAGTTTGGGGTTTGTGGGGGTGGATGTGGTGTTGGATAAAGAAAAAGGGCCAGAAGTGTTGGAAGTAAATGCCAGGCCAGGGTTGTCAATTCAGCTGTGTAATATGGCTGGTTTGAAAAGTCGGATGGAAAAAGTAGATGGAATTGAGGTGAGAAATGTTGATCATGCGATTACTTTGGCAAAATATTTATTTGGAGAAAAGTTTTTTGAAAAAATTGAGGAAAAGGAAAAAAATAAAACAATTGATTCTTTAGAGACAATTAAAATAAAAATTCCAAAAGGATTTAAGCCTGGAGATAATGATTTTAAAATTATTAAGAAAGGTAAACATAGGATGGTAGAGGTGGAAACTAAAATTGATACTGGAGCTTTGAGGAGTTCAATAGATGAAGTTTTGGCTAAGCAATTGGGTTTGTTGACTAGTGATAAAGTATTGTATTATCGACATTATCGATCGGCTTTGGGGAAGGCCCACGAAAGACCAGTGATTGGAATAAATTTTTGGTTGAAAGGGAAGAAAGTTTCAACAACTGTTAATGTGGCTAATAGGGAAGGGTTGAACACTAGGTTTTTGATTGGGAGAAGAGATCTAGATGGATTTTTGATTAAAGCAAAAGGAAATGAGAAAAAATAAAAAACACACCTATTTTAAATTTAAATTATTTGATACGCATTTTTATTGAGCCGGCCAATGTGCGTCGCACGTTGGATACTCAAAAAAAATGGCATCTGCATAATTTAAATAATAGGATTATAATTTTTAATCTAATAATATGAAAAACAAAATTGCAATTTTTTATGGAGGGAAGTTGAGTGATAAGATTGAGGAATTTGTAAAGGCGGGGGAAAAATTGGGGGTGGGGGTGGATGCAATTAGTTTTAACGAAATTTATTTGGATTCTTTGGAAAAAAGTAATGGAAAAATGATGGTTAGATTTAAATCGGGTAAAAAGCTTGAGGATTATGGGGTAGTGTATTTTAAATTTGTTAAACATTATCGAGAAGAAGCTTCGCTGATTGTGGATTGTATCGATAGTGAGGTAAAAGTGGTAGATTCGATTTTGAGACGAGGGAGACCAACTGATTTTTGCAAAATCCATCAAATGAAGGCAATGATTGATGCTGGTTTAAACGTACCAAGGTTGGTAATAGGGAGATTAAAATATTTAAGATATGAAGCTGTTAAAAAATTTGAATACCCGTTGATTTTAAAAGGAAGCCAGGGAGATAGGCGGTCTCAGGTGTTTAAATTTTTCTCAGATGCCAGTTGGGAGAAGGGTTGGGAGGTATTTCGTGAGAGAGAGGTGAATGAAGGTCAAAGGTATATGCTTCAGGAATATATTATAAATAGTGAGGATTATCGAGTGATGGTGTTGGGGGATAAAGTTTTGGGAGTAATGAAGAGGGCGACTGGGGAAAATCCGCTATTAAAAAATGTGTTTACTAAAACTGAATTGCCAGGTTATGTATTGGAGAAAGCGGTAGCAGCGGCAAAAGCGTGTGAAATAGAAGTGGCGGGAGTGGATGTGGTATTTAAAGAAGGGGAAAAAGAACCCTATTTTTGGGAAGTAAATCGAGCTCCTAATTATGATAGGTTTGTGGAAGTGACGGGGATTAATGTGGCGCAAGAGATAGTAAAATATTTGAATAGTTTGTTACCAAAAAATTAAGAGTGGAAATATTTAAATAAAGACAGTAAACTGGTGGAATGAAAATACTATATATAATGTTGATTTCGATGGTGCCATTAATTGAACAAAGA
>CAYSTF010000077.1:0-3717 GCA_964434125.1 uncultured Gammaproteobacteria bacterium | reverse complement strand
CACCATTTGGAATAAATTCGTAAACGAACATATTTTGGGTAACATCTCCAAAACCACCAAGTGAACTAATACGAACAGAATTCAAGTTAGATTTAAACTCCCTAACTTGATTAGGAGCTTTTGTAAAATTTTGATTTTTAATCATAATATTTTTAAATTTTTAAAATAGTGGACTTACCACTGTGGCAAAAAGGTTTTGACGTTAGATTCGTCAACGACAATTTTTTTATATTTTCCCTCAAAAATTAATTTGGCAGTTTTTCGACATAGACCTTCAATATTTCTCTGAAGAGTACGAACACCGGCATCAAAACCAAGAGGACGAACAATTTGACCCCACATATTGGGCGCAATTACTAACTCTTCTGGTTTTAATCCAGCAGCTTCGATTGCTTGAGGGAAAATATAATCTCGACCAATAGCAATTTTTTCTTCATCGGTATAAGAAGGCATTTGAATAACTTCTAACCGATCCATAACAGCGGTAGCAATTCGTGAAGTGTTGTTGCAAGTTGCACAAAATATTGCCTGTGATAAGTCGACTGGATAGTCAATATAGTGATCAACAAAACGATTATTTTGTTCGGGGTCCAACAATTCAACTAAAACACCCATAATTGTATTAAGGGCATTATCAGCGACCCTGTCTATTTCGTCCAATAAAATTACCGGATTATTACTTTTAGCACTAATAAGACCTTTGATAATTTGACCTGGTTCAGCTTCTGGATAAACTCGAGATTGACCTCGGAGATACAGAGGATCTCCAAGTCCACCAAAAGGAATTCGAATTATTTCACGCCCTAAAACATTGGCAATAGATTTAGCCATAGTTGTTTTTCCAGTACCTACAAGGCCGACAAACAATAAAACAGGGGCTCTCATTGATTTTTCTGGAGAACGATTTTTTTGAAGAGCTAACACTGAAATATATTCAATTATTCTCTCTTTGACACTCTCAAGCCCATAGTGCTGCTCGTCTAGTTTTTCTTTTGCAAATTGAATATCTAAAATATCAGTGGTTTGAGCAAACCAAGGAATCTCGACTAAATTATGTATATATTTTGAAATTATTTGATAATTTTGCCAAAATGTCTGTTCGTTTCTTGAATTTATAGATAATTGAGCAAAAATTTCTTCCAAGTTTTTTACTAAGTCTTCGGGTAATTTTACTGCTTCAATTTTTTTTCTTAGATTATTTATTGCTTCTTGAGCCGTCAAAATATTTAAATCCATATAAAGAGTATAAACTATTTAGTAATATAAAAATTGATAATTTACTGTCAATAACTTTTAAGAACCTGATTTGAGTTTTTATCACGAAAAAATTTGAGAGTATAAGCACCGTGTTTATAAAATAACCATTTATGTAATTGTTTTAGATTAGTGATTCTTTTTTTTGTTTCAAATAGTTTACTTAAACTTTTTTGCTCTTTTTCAATTCGAGAAAGCATAACCTTGCTATTTAACTTTGAGTCAGAAGCTGATGCAAAATCGAGGGTATATGTTTTGAAAAAAGAATTATTCAATCCAAAAATCCACTTAAAAATAGCTTTTGATCTAGGCATATGAAACTCAGAAGTAATAACCAAAAGTTTTTTTAAATTTAATTGATCAATATGAATTAGCCTAGTAAAATAGGCATTGCCAATAGTATCATGAGACCAGCGTTCGGTTAAGATTCTTGTTTTGTTAACACCGGCTTTGATTAATAACTCTCCCATTTTTACAGACTCATTAACTGGAAAACCCATTTTATTAATCACTGGTTTCTCGTTGGTTGTGTAAGCACTGCTAGTAATAAAATACTTGGTTTTGTCCTTGAATTCCAAGGCTTTTCTGACACGACGACGAACCCAGATTGGGAGAGAACCGTTTTTACGGACACCACCACCAAGAATAATTACGGCATCATAAAAATGACTCTTCGTTCCCATATAAAAATTGTACACTAAAATATTTAGCGAGGGCGCTTACGAAAATCTGGATTAAATTTCCCAAATTGTGGACGTTGGCCACCAAATTGAGCTCGAGTGTCTGACCCTTCTTGACGAGGTTGTCCTGGATGAGCTGCCTTAAACTCCGGAGAAGATAATTTTATTTGATGATTATCGTTAAATCCAGAAATTTGGACTTTTAGTTTGTCCCCTATCTTAATAATAGTTGAAGGGTCTGATAAAAATCCGCCGGTCATTTCGGAAACATGAAGTAGGGCTTCTCGACCAGGTAAAAATTCAACAAAGGCACCAAAGTTTTCAACTCGAGTAACAACTCCGTCATATTCTTCACCAATCTGGACTTCTTTAATCATCGATTCAATTTCGTAAGCACAATCTTCGATCGCTTTTTGATCTTGAGACGAAATAGAAGCAGCGCCAAAATCGTCAATGTCAATTTGGACATTGAATTTTTCCATTAAGGCTTTGATGGTCTTACCACCACTGCCAATGACTTCACCAATCTTATCTTCGGGAAGTTGGACTAATTTAATTTTAGGTGCAAACTGGGATAATTGGTTTCTGGGTGCAGCCAACACTGATTCCATTTTGTCCAAAATTTGAAGTCTGGCTTTAGTCGATGCAACAAAAGTTTCTTTGACCATTTTAAGGGTCAAACCTTCGCGTTTGATATCAAGTTGAATGGCGGTAATTCCGTTTCGAGTTCCAGTAATTTTAAAATCCATGTCACCAAAATGATCTTCGATACCGGCAATGTCTGTTAATAAAACATATTTATCGTCAGTTTCGGCGATTAAACCAATAGAGATACCTGCTACTTTATCTTTAATTGGAACTCCAGCATCCATTAATGACATTGTCGAACCACAAGTTGAGGCCATCGAGGAAGATCCATTTTGAGATAAAACCTCAGAAGTCAAAACTATTGTATAAGGAAAATCGGCTTCACTGGGAATTACTGGAATTAAGGCTTTTTCTGCCAAAGCTCCATGACCAATTTCGCGTCGACCGGGTCGACCAGTGCGACCAACTTGACCAGTAGAAAAAGGCATAGCTGAATAATAATGAAGATATCTCTTGGTAATTTCACCAGTAGAATCTTCTAAATATAATTTTTCAGATAAAGGAGCAAGTGTGGTTACAGTAATGGCTTGAGTCAATCCTCTTTCAAAAAGAGCAGAACCGTGAGTCACTGGTAGTACCCCAGCTTCGATATTAAGAGGTCTAATTTCATCAAAAGATCTTTTATCGTAACGAGCGCCAGAAAGTGTTTGTTGGCGAACATGATTTTTAATAATTTCATCAACCGAAGCAACTAGGTGATTAAAAGAAACCTCTTCAGATTTAATTTTGTCTTGATAAAGTTGTTTTACCTTTTCGACAATGGCTTCTTGGCCAATCATGTGAGCCCCATCAACACCTTTGTCAAAAAAATCTTTAACATCGGATTTGATTTTGGATTCAACTTCTTTAATTAACTCTTTAGATGGACCAGCTGGTTCGAATTTAATTTTTTCTTTACCGACTTTTGTGGTAAATTCAGCGATTTGGTCGTTGACTTTGTCGCCTGTATTTTTGGCTAATTCTATAGCTTCAAGCATTAAATCATTTTCGACAATGTTGCCATCGGCTTCAATCATATTGATACCTTTTGGACCTGTACAAACCAAAAGATCTAATTGTGATTTTTGTAAATCTTGAAAATCAGGATTAATTACTAATTGGTTATTGACATGACCAACTCGAACAGCTGAAACTG
>CAYSTF010000076.1:0-3772 GCA_964434125.1 uncultured Gammaproteobacteria bacterium | reverse complement strand
GACCCAGACAAAATGATTGGTAAAAAAATTAAAACAAAAGTTTTGGAAGTGGATCAGGCAAAAAACAGATTGGTATTTAGTGAAAGATTGGTATCTGAACCCGATAAGGTAGGTGAAGAGGTAGGGGCGATTGAAAATCTTAAAATTGGTGATGTTTTTGATGCCGATATTGTTAGAGTTGAACCTTTTGGTGTATTTGTGAGAGTAAATTGTGACAATAAAGGAACACCTTTAAACCTTGAAGGTTTGGTTCACATCTCAGAAATATCTTGGGAAAAAGTTAGCGAATTGTCGTCTCTATACAAAACTAAAGATAAGATTAAGATTAAATTGATAAGTAAAGACGAAGGTCGACTACAATTTTCAATCAAAAGATTGTCTGATGATCCATGGGAAAAAATAGAAAATAAATACCCTAAAGACAAAGAAACTGAAGGCGAAGTGGTTAGATTAGCTAACTTTGGTGCTTTGGTAAAATTGGAGACAGGGGTTGAAGGATTGATTCATATTTCTAAATTAACTGGCGGAGTATCGCTTAAGGAAGGAGAAAAGGTCCAGGTTTATATAGAAAGTATTGATGTAGCCAAGAGAAAGATTTCTCTAGGAATTGTGGAAACCAGTAAGAAGAATGTAATATATAAGTAAATCCTCTCTCCGGATAAACCGGTATCTCCCCTTAACAAAGGGAGAAGTCTTAAAAAAATAAACCCCCGAAAAATCGGGGGTTTTTGGTATTGAAGTTACTAAAGGCGCTAGAACGAATGATTTTCAATATTTAGATGTTATAATCCGACTAGTTAAATTTTTTTTGGAGACGATGAAAAAAGAAAGAATAGAAAAACAATTTAAAAAAATTACCGGAGGTATTAATCAAGAATTGATAAACGAGGTATGTTTTAGTTTGGTAGAAGATTACAGACGAGGAGAACTTGGTTATTGGCCAAGATGCAATTTAGACGCAATTAATCGCGAAGATAATGGGGAAAATGAATTGAGAGATAAAATTCAGTCTTGGGTAAGCAGTTGTTTTGGACTTAGAAGTAGAGACAAAATTACTTTTATAGAGCAAACGGTAATAGTCGGGCAGGAAAACAGTGTAAAATAAGTAATGTCTAAAAAAGAAACAATTTTTGTTTGTAGTAATTGTGGTAACGAATATAGTAAGTGGGCGGGACAATGTAATGCGTGTGGAGAATGGAATAGTTTGAAAGAAATGGCCGCGCCAAAAGCTTCGCATTTAGGCGGGTCAAAATTTTTGAAAAATAAAAATTTTGAAGTGAAGAATTTAGGTAAAATAAAATCTTCCCCCGACCCCTTCTTTGACAAGACGGGGAGTATATTTTCTACGGGTATTAAGGAATTTGATAGAGTATTGGGTAAAGGAATTGTTCGTGGATCTGTAACACTTTTTGCGGGTGAACCAGGAATTGGAAAAAGTACACTATTAACTCAATTAATTGGTAAAATAGGCGGATTGTATGTTGCAGGAGAGGAGTCGGCTGAACAAATCAACTTGAGGGTTAAAAGATTGAAACTATTAGCGGAAAAATTCGATGTTTTTGAAAGTAACTCTGTTGAAGAAATTGAAGAATATTTGGGCCGAGTAAATAATTTGTACAAAATAGTAGTAGTCGATTCAATCCAAGTCCTTGGATCGGAAAATATTCCGGGTGTCATTGGATCGGTGAGCCAAATTAAAGAATCGGCATTTCGGTTGATTCAACTGGCCAAAAAAACTGGAGTAGCAATGTTTATTGTGGGACATGTTACCAAAGAGGGAGATATCGCTGGGCCAAAGTTGTTGGAGCATATGGTGGATACGGTTTTGTATTTTGAGGGAGAGAAAAACGGAGACTTAAGAATTTTGAGAACCACCAAAAATAGATTTGGCCCAACTGATGAAGTAGGAATATTTAAAATGTCGGATGTAGGGTTGATAGATATTAGTAATGAAGAACTAAATTTGGTAAACAATGGTGGAATGAAAATTGGCAGTGCGGTGACGGTGGTAACTGAGGGAGTAAGGCCAATAATGATTGAGATCCAAGCTTTGGTAGTAGAAAGTTTTGCTCCGATGCCTAAACGAGTTTTTGCTGGGATTGATTATAATCGAGGACAGCTATTGGTAGCAATTGGACAGAAAAGTTTGGGAATGCCACTTTATAAATATGATGTGTTTGTGTCGGTAACAGGGGGAATAAAAATTGAGGATACAGGAGCTGATTTGGCGGTATTGGCGGCAATGTGGAGTTCGTATAAAGAAAAACCATTAGGACAAAACCCACCCCATTCTCAATCCACCCCTAACCCCTCCTTTGACCCGCCAAAAGCTGAAGCATTTAGGCGGGCAGGCAAGGGAGACTTTAAAATACCAGTATACGTGGGAGAGGTGTCGTTACTTGGGGAAGTTAAAAAAGTAAAAAATTGGGAAAAAAGGAAAAAAGAGGCAGAGGCAAT
This sequence comes from uncultured Gammaproteobacteria bacterium, assembly GCA_964434125.1. Taxonomy (GTDB): domain Bacteria; phylum Patescibacteriota; class Microgenomatia; order UBA12405; family UBA12405; genus WARW01. The sequence continues at coordinate 1,315 of CAYSTF010000076.1, read as the reverse complement.
GGGGGGGAGATTGGTGGAGATTAGGAATGTGAGAGAAATAGTTTAGTCTATTAGTTAAATAGATAAGTAGTAAAGTAGCAAAACAGAAAACATGATAGAAGAAAAAATGGAAGAGATTATTAAAATACTAAGAAATAGGCATTGGACTATAGGAACGATGGAATCGTGCACTGGAGGGGCGATAGCGAATTGCATAACAAATATACCCGGTTCTTCCGATGTTTTTGAGATAGGTAAAGTGACTTATAGTATAAAAGCAAAAATTGAGGCCGGTGTAGATAAAGAAATAATTAAACAATATGGTGTTTTTTCGAAAGAGACAGCCGAAGAGATGGCGAGAAAAATTGACTCGCCAAAAGCTGGCGCATTTAGGCGGGCAGGTGTTGGGGTGGGGGTGACGGGAAATTTTAATTTTCCAGGAGAGGTGTTTGTGGCGATGAAAATAGGAGATCAAATAAAAAGTATAAAGTTAAAAGTAAAAAGTATGAGTAAAAGTAAAATTGAGGCAAGAAAAGAAATGAAAGAGCGGGTGGTCGAGAAGGTGGTGGAAATGATACTTGATAACATTTGATAGATTTTTGAAATAGTTGGATATACCATAAAATTTAATTTTTAATTTCTAAAAAAATTATCAATTTATTAAATGTATTTAAGTTGAAATAACCAATAGTGGATGGTAGAATTCGAGGCACTTTAAAAGATTGTCTTTTGTTGTTTCACAAAAGCGTGAAAAGTGGTAAGACACTAAAAAATCTAGCTGCAGATGTATTTGAGGATGACCTCAGTCTAGCAGTGTCGCTGTTGGAAGCGAAAAGTGGAGGTATTTATGAGCATGGTTTCTTCGTTGCAAAAGTCGATACTGGTTGGCACCCTAAAACGACACTTTCAGGGGTTAACTATTGTTCAAAAGACAAGGGCTGGTATCCACGTTATAAATCCCGATAGCCAAGAAAAGGAATTTTGGCCTTTCCCCAACGAGACAATACACTTATTGTCTTCGAGACAATTTTGTCTAAGTAAAGGAGCCGATGTAAAAGCAAAATATGTTTTGGTTTTGGAGCAAGACTTAAAAAATAACGAAATCTTTGAAGAAATTGTAAAAATTTTTACTGAGTAATAAAAGGGGGAGATAAAAGTAGATAATTTAGTTTAGTTTTTTTAAAAAACTATTTTAATTTTTATTTATTGTTTATCTCCTCCTTACCTCGTTTTTTTGAAACAAAAGAAGATAATTTTTTAAGTCCAATTAAATTTGCTTGGTTGCCGGATTTTTTGTTTTTATGAAAATTTGATTATTTTTGAGTTATCCACAATG
>CAYSTF010000075.1:0-3786 GCA_964434125.1 uncultured Gammaproteobacteria bacterium | reverse complement strand
GGTCAACTCAATTGATCTTGCTTTAGTAAAACAATCTCTAAGAGAAAGAGATGATGAATAGTTAGTAATTAATAAAAAAAATGGAACAAAATAAAATAATAAAAATACTAATACCAGTAATAGCTATAATTGTGGTTTTTGAAAGTATTGTGTTGGTTACTAATTTAAATGAAAAATCATCCAATATTTCACAAGAAAATACAAGTCCTAAACAAGAGGTTGAAGTAAAAAAAGAGACAGAAAAACCAGTGGCTGATTTTATTTGGCAATCAGATAATACACAAATGAAGGTTGGCAAAAGCTACACAGTAAGTCTAAATTTTTTAGGTAATCAAGATCTGGTATTAGACTCTATCGAGACTTATGTCTATTTTGACCCTAAATTAGTTGCAATTTCAAATTTGACAACTAATAAAGCTGTTGGTGAGGAGTTAAAACCAACAGGAATCGACAATAAAATAGGATTGATTACTGCAATTTTGTGGAATGATAATAAAGGGGTAGGGTATGAAGCCAAAAAAGGCGAATCAGCCAAGGTTTTATCGTTTACGGTGACTCCTAAGGTTGAGGGAAATTTGGAATTTGGTTTATCTACTAGCACTGCAAACAATAAATTTGCTAGTATTATTGTAGAAACGAATACAGCAAAAACTTTAGCTTATTCGAGTAATAAATTAGAAATTAATGTTATTAAATAGTTATGAAAAAAACTGCTTTATTGTTTAATGTTTTTTTGATTGCGGGTCTTGTTTTTGGAGTAAGTGCTAAAGCAGTTTTCGCTGGGCCAAATTTATCTTTAAGTCCTGAAACTGGCAATTATAATGTTGGACAAGAGTTTGATGTGATAGTTAAACTAGATCCAGGTGGTGAAGAGGTTAGCGGAGCTGATGGAAAAGGAACTTATGACGGAGCTAGATTAGAATTAGTGAGTATTAAAGAATCTCCATCTTTAGTTTTTACTGATGCTCCAAATTCATTAGAAGAAGTGAGAGGTTGCGATATAAATGAAGAAGATATTGGTCGTTTTAGTTTTACTTGTATGGCGAACAATCATTTGGATCCTGGTAGTAGTGGCGGGGATCTAGTAATTTTTAAATTTAAGGCAAAATCAACTGGAACTGCTTTAGTGAAATTTGACTGTACTGCAGGTTCAACAACTGATTCTGGTATTACCCGAAACGACCCTGTCGCAGACGTAATTGTGTGTGGCGAGAACAAAAACGGCACTTATATAATTGAGGCTGGAAGTGGATCTTCTCCGACCAACACCCCAGCACCTAGCAATTCTGATGATACGACTCAAACAGAAGAAGATGGTGAATTGCTTCAGACAGGAGGAATTGGAGCAACTGTCGGTTTAATTTTATTTGGATTTGTCAGTGTTGCATCAGCAGTATTTTTGAAATTTTTATGAAAAAAATTAACTTAAAAACTGTTGTAATTGTGGTCGTAATGTTGGTGGTAGTTGTTTTTGGGGTAGTAGCGGTAACTCAAGCAAAGATTTTTATTAGTGGAGCAACTAGTGATATTGAACCTACAAATGTCGTTGCTGTTCCTAGTGAAGATGGTAAAACTGCTGTAATTACTTGGTCTTCGGAAAAGGAGTCGGTGGCCAAAGTCGAATATGGTACGACTGCTGCTAGTTTGGTTTTGATGACAGCTGATAGTGTTTCGACGAAAAATCATAGCCTGACTTTAAGCCAATTGAGACCAATGACAAATTATTATTACAGAATTAGAATTGGTGATGATATATTTGACAATGGAGGAATGCCGTATATGTTTAAAACTAAAGGGGAGGCTGATACTATGGTTTTAAAACCGACAACAATTATATCTCCACCAACAACTGCGACAGCGACATCAATTGTTCCGACTAGTAAACCACCAATTACAACAACTACTCCATCTAGTTCTACTACGAATTTGGTGTGTGACAAAAAAACCGATTACAACAAAGACGGAGCAATAAACTCGATTGATTTGGCTACTTGTAAAAAGAACGGGGGGGTAATGCCCACAACCACCAAATTAAAAGTAGATTGTAGTAAAAACACAAAAGACTATAACAATGATGGCGTAGTAAACAGTATCGATCGAATTAAGTGTTTACAAAGTCAGTAATAATAGAGTAAAATAGGCAATTGTTAAAATTCTCTAAGGAGGTGTTTTTAGTTAATGTCAATTATAGTACAAAAAAAGAAAGGTGAATCTAAAGATGATATTATTGGTAAATTTCGTCGTTTGTGTTTAGAAGAAGATATTGCTGATGAAGTTAAAAAGAGGACTGCTTATGTAAAACCATCCGAAATTAGATACGCCAAAAAGAAAATAGTAGTATGGCGTGATAAATGTCGTAGGCGCGCAAAAAATTCAAGGAGACACGATGTTAAAAGATAAGCTTAAAAAAAATAGTATTGAAGCTTTAAAAAATCGCGATTCAAAAAGAGTCGAGGTGTTAAGATTTTTGGTGTCTTTAATAGACAAAAAAGAGCTACAACTACCCGTAGGACAAATGACTGAGGGTGATGAAATAGGTGTATTACGAAAAGAATTAAAAAATAAAGAAGAGGCCAAAGTTTTATTTATCAAAGGTGGTAGGGCTGACTTGGTTGATCAGATGGATTATGAGATTGCTGTGGTTAGAGAGTACCTACCTGAGGAAATGAGTGATGAAAAAATAAAAGAAGTTATAAAACTAGTAATCAATGAAAAAGGTAGTAATTTTGGAATGGTAATGAAAGAGTCGATGTCTAAATTGGGGGGTGCGGTTGATGGAAGTATAGTTTCAAGGATGGTTAAAGAAATTTTAAATAATTGAGTATAAATGGAAAATGTCGTCTTGATTAAACATCCTAAAAATTGGGGTGTAGATGAAACCTTAGTTCATAAATTGGCCATTAGGGCTTTGTGTAAAAAGGGATTTAATAAAAATATTGAGTTGAGTATCTTGTTTGTAGGAAGAAATAAAGCCAAGAGATTAAATATTGAGTATCGTGGCAAGAATTATATTCCACAAGTTTTGGGTTTCCCAATGTCGAAAAAAGCGGACGAGGATGGAAAAATTAGGTTAGGCGATATTGTTATTTGTACCCAAAAGTTGAAGTATGAGATTAAGTATCAAAATTCTAATTTAGAAAATATTTTATATCAATGGTTACTTCATGGGGTGGAAAATTTAGAAAAGTAAGCTCTGGTAATTTAGTTTTATTTTGGTTTAATTAACTTAGAATAAATGGATTTTAAGAATCAAAAAATAATTTTAGGTTTGATGTTTTTTTTGGCTTTAATGTTACCAATAACATCTTATTTGGGGCAACAAAACCAGGAAAATAGGAGTTTGGCAGTAGGGTTAAATGGTAGTTGTGTAAAACCAAGTTACTGTGATATGGATGATTGTTTGGGGAGTTGTAGTGGCTCGTCTGACAATATTGTGTGTTATGGCAAGAACGGTAGTGGCATTTGTAAGGTTAGAAGCGGGAAAACTTGTAGTAGGTCATCTGATTGTTTTAGTAATCATTATTGTAGTCGTACTAATAATCATTGTCGTAAAAAAGATAAAATGTGGATTGGGGATTATTCTGTTGAAGGAGTAAGTGTTAGTGACATGTTGGGTATACCTTCTAACCCTACACCAACAAAAAACCAGACTCCAACCAATACTCCCACCAGAACTCCCACCAGAACACCCACCAAAACACCAACTAAAACTCCTACTAAAACTCCTACTAAAACACCTACTAATCCACCAACTAAAACACCTACTCAAATACCAACTGGAACGAC
>CAYSTF010000074.1:0-3806 GCA_964434125.1 uncultured Gammaproteobacteria bacterium | reverse complement strand
ACGCTTGAGGTGCGTATGTCGCAAGACGTGGGGGTTCAAGTCCCTCCTTCGGCACTTATTTACAGACTCCGGATATTTTCTTTTGGGGGTTGGTTTGGTAACCAGTTAAAACAATTTTTCCTATTGGATCTTTGATTTCAAATTCCTTTGTGAGACAGTGCTCGTTGGCTTGTTTATCGGAAATAGCCAGTGGGTCGCCGACTATAATTACGTTTTGTAGCGCGTCATGTTTCCAATCGATTGGCCTGATTTCGGTATTACCAAAATTATAGTTTGGGTTAAACGAAGGATTAGAATAATAATTTTTGATGAATTCTGGCGAAAATTGTGATTGGAGACTTTGTGGGGAATGTTTAGTGTAATACAAGATAAGCATATAAATACTTCCGGTTCGGCCGTTATCAATAATAAATTTTTTGTTCTGTCTTTGTGTAATTATTTGGCTTAATTGGCCATATCCATAGCTCCACCAAGTGGCTCTTTCCTGTGGTAAAAAAATAAAATAACCTCGCCAGAGTAATATTAAAGAAAAACTAATTAATAGTGCCAGAATTGGAATAAAGACTATTGATCTGATTTTTTGTGAGATAAAATCTATCCCAAGTGAGATGATTAAAATCATCGGGATTGTTAGAGTAAGAACTCGTTGAACGGAAATAAAGTGGCCAGAGAGTGATCCAGGTATGGGAGCGGTTAAAAACAAAATTAATAAATATTTAATTTCGGGTTTTTTGAAATTTTTATACAATTGGTAAAGCCCGATAAAATAAGGAATTACCATCCATGAATAGAAAAATGATTGGTTTGGGATAGAGTGTTGTAAATTAATATCTGGGCTGGAACCAAAAAATGTTTTGGGAGAAAAATAAGTTAATAGTTGACCAACAAAGTCTGACATTAGAATTTGAAAATTTGTATTTATACTTGAATTTTTAACCCAAAATGATTTTGTTGTTACAAGAAAAATATTTGGGAGCTGGGTTATTAAGATAATTAAAAATGTTTTAATGGTTGATTTGTATTTTTCTTTAAGTAAGAAATCTTTTCGGTAGATAATTAAAAATAGAAAAATGAAAATTGGAGCTAAATATCGTTGGGTGTGGCCAATATATGTAGAAATTGAGAGTAATAGTAATCCTGTCATTGATAATTGGTGATTTTTGATTCCTTGCCAGAGAAATAAAGTTCCCAATGCAAAAACTATATATCCAAGTGTAACTTCGTAACCAAGTCGAGCATTAAATACTACCCAAGGTGTAATAGTAAATAATAAACTTCCAATTATTTTTGTGTATTTTTTTTTAAATAAACTTAGTTGATCAATAAAAAAATATATAATAATTATTCCAAAAAGAGTTGATATTGCTGACAAAAATCTAATTGAAAAAGAATTCAGGCCTAATAAGTAAACAAATGGAATGGTTAAGTATATATATAAAGGTGGGGTGTAAGCGCCAAAGAACCTAAAAGCTATGGGTAAAAATTTACCATACTCATCTTTGAGAGTGGTTAGTATGGAATAAGCATTGTAGCCTATGGTAGCTTCATCATCATAGACAGAACTAGGTATAGAAGAGATTTTGTAAAAATAAAGAAATGCTCCCAATAAAACAATCAGACTAAGTAAAAGTATGGAAAGTTTATTTTTCATTTTTTAAAAATTTTGACGGGATAAGAGAATATAAAGAATATGCAAAAATTATTGGGTAGAGACAGGTTGGCCCAGAAGAATTTTGATGACCAATGAGGGTGAATAATAAAATTGGTGAACAAAGTAAAATAAAACTAAAAATACGGTGTTGATCGATACTTTTAAAGATACCAACTAAAAAAAGTGGTAATAAAATTATGGTAAAAAAAACATTTGGAAAAAGTAAAAAATCAAGTGTGTCGATAAAATTTTTTTCGAGTTTAAAAAATATTATAGACTCTGGTCGTTCCTCTAATATGTGTCCTAAACGATATCCTGAAGGTGGATATTGGTGTAATCGGTTGATTTGGCCTATTTTTTCTATTTCGGATAAATTTAAAAAACTTGTTGGGGTTGTTTGGTTGTATTGGATTATTAAGAAAATAAAAATTAGTCCATAAGACAATACTAAAAATTTTTTCTTGTTAGTAATTAGAAAACCAAGAATTATGCTTGAAGTAAAAATTGTTAATAAACTCGTCAACATGACTAATTTTACAATGAATTGTTGCTAATATAGCCTTTAACTTGCTATAATTCGAACTGTTATTGCCCTGTCGTCTAATGGTAGGACATCAGCCTTTGGAGCTGAGTATTGTGGTTCGAATCCATGCAGGGCAACAAAATATTTTGTTGTATATTTTATTTTGAATTTTCGAATTGGGATTTGGCGGTATCGTATGTTTTCTGTAATTCTTCAATATTTTCTGAATTGGGATTAGATATTGTTTTAATAAATATTTGCCATGCTTCCCAACTTTTTACACCTTCATTTTCGAGTGAAGATTTTAGTGGCTGTCTTAGTTCTGATTCATCAAAAAGACCAAATTTTTGTTGAGTGCCAAGAGACCATTCAAAATTATTAATTAAAGTCCAAAGAAGCATGCCTCTGACTGGGACACCTTCTTTTTTGGCCCTTAAAACATAATTGATGGTTTCCATAATCCAATATGGTCTTTTTTTGTCACTATTATCTGAAAAACCAAATTCGGTAACAAAAATTTCTTTTTGTGGATATTGATGATTCATCTTTTGAAGAAGTTGATAGATACCTGGAGGATAAATATCGCCAAATTCGGGATGATCACTATAATTTCTATCTTTGTTACCTATATCTGGTAAGGTTAATCTGCAATAATATTGAAGTCCGAGAAAATCACTATACAAACCAGTTCTTTCAAATTTTTGGAATACTCCTTTATTGAATGATTGGTCGATTATCTGACCAAACACACCGTCAAAATAATTCCAACCGTGGGCAACACCTAGTTTATAATTTTTGATTCCACTTCTGTCTAATTCTGCTTGAGTCATATCATGAGCGTCAACTAATTGTGATAATACCTGACCAAGATGAGAAATCTCTCTTTTTTTAAATGGAGGAAAAGTTCCGAAGATATAACCGCTGGTTATCAGTATCGATGGTTCGTTGATAGATATAAAATATTTTACTAATCCTTCAGATAGAATTTTCTCTTGTTCGTCTTTATTTAAACCAGTGTCTTTTAATGTAGACGCAATTTGTTCATTATCAGATAAAAATTGAAAAACATTTTTAATATAAAATTGGAAATGTTTTTGAATATCAGGATTTTCCCAGCCACCTTTTTGAATATTACCTTCTTTGTCTAATTTTAGTAAAAATTTTGGCATAGTGAAATGGTTGAGAGTAATCATAGGTTCTTGTCCCCTAGCCTTAATTAGAGCTATTATTTTAATATAATCACTCATTAATTTTTGATTAAATTCTCCTTCTCTGGGACAAAGACGGCCAAAATCAAAAGAAAGTCTAAACATGTTATTACCAAGTTCTTTTGAACGTTTAATATAATCTTCTGTCTGCAAATAAAAATTGGGAAGTTTTTCTGGAGTTTCTTCACCGTGTTTGATTTTTTTATCAACTTCAATTTCCCAATCTGACGTAGGATTTAATGTTTGGCCTGATTCATAAGGTGGATAAATAGGTTGATCTTGAAAATCACTATTAGTTATACCCAAGTATGGAATCAATGTTGTTCGGGAATTTTTAAGAACTTTAATTGTATCTTTGATTGAAAAATGATTGAATAAGTTACGATACATATTCGACATTGGTGAATTAACCAATGATGAAAAC
>CAYSTF010000073.1:0-3867 GCA_964434125.1 uncultured Gammaproteobacteria bacterium | reverse complement strand
CCAATGCCTCATTTTTAGCATCCCAAATTAAAAAACTTTTAGATTTAAATAATCTGATTTAATTGTTTTTACTGACTAACTGAAAAACTGAAAATCTGATAAACTAAGGCATGAACCGATCTAAGGATCTTGATAATATTGCCCCTGACGACCCAATAGTTACCGAACAAAAACCTAAAATATCAGTTTTTGACCAGAAGTTAGACCAATCATCAATAAAAACAGAAACTACTTCTGATTTTTCAGATAAAAACTCGAGCTTCAAGCAAAACGTTTACAATCTTCTCGGACATAGCAAAAGCTCGTTTTCTAATTTTTTAGTTAATCCTAAAGCGCTAAATTTTGCCGAACAAGATGATGATGAAATAATTTATCTTGCTGTCAGACCCCACTTGATTAGTAATATTTCTTGGATATTTACTTCTATTGTTATGCTAATAGTTCCATTCTTTTTTAGCTATTTTAGTTTCCTTGATTTTTTACCTCTAAGGTATCGTTTTTCATCTATATTTTTTTGGTATCTAATCACATTTATGTTTTCTTTTGAAAAATTTTTGTCATGGTATTTTGATTTTTATCTAATTACCAATAAGCGGATTGTTGATATAAGTTTTAATAACTTATTAAACAAACATTTTGCTCAAACCGATATTTCCATGATTCAAGACGTGTCTTCATCAGTTAAGGGTTTTTTGGGGACATTTTTTAATTTTGGTGATTTACTTATTCAAACTGCAGCTGAGATTAATCAAATAAATTTTGAAAAAGTACCTAATCCTTCAAAAATAATTAAATTAATCAAAGAACTTCAAGAAGCAGACAAACAATCACAACAAGGAGGTTCCCATGATTAATTTTTTTGGATTAGAAAATTATTTTTTATCAATCATAAAAATATTTTTTATAATTGGTTCTATTCTAAATATTATTTTTTCTTTTATTGTCGTAAAACAGGTTACTTCAATGTCAAAAAATATTAATGACAAATTTAATTTTGTTCTAATCATTTTTTCTTATATCTACCTTGTCCTTTCAATAATCCTTATTTTGAGTATGGTGGCTTTGTAGTATCATTAATTAATGCATTTTATCTGTCGCTCTCTCATTGGTAAAAACAACCCTAATTGTTGGTCTCAATATTGGGAAAATGAACCAGATGATGATCTAAAACACACCAAAGGTCATTTATTTGGCTTGATAAATTTAAAAGACAAACAATCTGAACAACCAATTACTATTGGGCATGACATCATTTCTGAAATTAATCAATTATATTTTTCTCAAACTGTCGACGATATCAATCTGGGGCTCAAAAACGCACTAGTCACACTTTCTCAAAATCCAGTTTTTTTGAAATATCAAATCGACCTTGCATTAGTAGTTATTGTCGATAACCAAGCTTTTTTGGCTACTTATGGTACCAGTAATTGTATTTTGCAAAGAAAATCCCAAATAAGTTTATTAATTAGTGGTCAGCCAAATGAAACTTTTTCTTCTCACGGTCAACTATTAGACAGTGATCGTCTTTTATTAACTAGTTCTAATTTTTTAGAAAATATAACCTGGGAAAAAATAAAAACTATTTTAGTAGAAGAAAAAATTCAGAATATCGAAGAAAATTTTTTATCTTTACTTTATTCAATTCCTGATCAAAATCAAGTTTCTGCAGTTTTGATTGAATGTTTCCAAGAAGACAATAATGTTCTCATCGATACTGATGTAAAAACGATTAACGAAGAAAAAATTGAAAATACTACTTTTATTCCAACATCGTCAGTCAGTTACGAGACTACTCCTCCTCTCAAAAAACCGGATTCAGTTTATATTCACAATCAATCAAATTTTAAAGTTAGCCATCGCAAAAGGACTCAGTTAATAGTTGCTATTTTTTTAATTATCAGTCTTTGCGTCAGTATTTTTTATGGCAATCAAAAAAATAAAACCATCAAAGCTGAGGCAACTTATAAATCGTTAAAAACAGAATTAGAATTAAAAATTAACAATATAAATACCCTAAAAAGTCTTGACTTAGTCGAAGCGTCAAAGATTGCAAAAGAAGCCAAAGATATTGTGGACCAAATGAGTAAATTAAATATTCATCAACAAGAAATATCTCAATACCAACCACAAATAGACTCAATGTTATTCCAAACTGGTGGCGACGAAACTATTACTCCACCCATGGTTCAAGATACTTCTTTTATAGTCAGCAATCCTCAATTTAATCGGCTATTTTATTTTGATAAAAATTTATACCTCCTCGACTCAACAAAAGGGAGAATTGATATCTTAGATCCACAAAACAAATCGAATCAAAGTCTGATAATTTCTGACTCGGTCAAGTCTGTGACTCATCTATTGTTCAACAATGGGACACCGTATTTATTAAAAGACAATAAACTGTCGCTTGTTGGAAAAAACAATTTAACACCAATATTTGATTTTAATTCCTTAGAGTCTTCTATTAATATTACAGATATTAATTTTTGGAATGGCGCAATTTATGTCCTAGACAACCAAAATCAATTTATTTGGAAACTATCCCCAAATTCTACCGGTTTTTCCGCTCCCCAAAAATGGTTAAAAAATGATTTAAAATTGGAAATTGGCACCAACTCTTTTTCAATCGATGGTCAAGTCTGGGTACTTAATCATTCTGGGCAAATAACTCCGTATACCAGCGGGGTAAAAGACAAATTTATCCCAAAACAAACGATAAATTTTACCAAAGCTACATCAATCACTACCGACCCTAATAGCGACTTCATTGTTTTTAATGACAATTCTCAATTTATTTATGTATTCAAAAAAAATGGGGAATTTCACTCAAAATATAATTTAAACAAATTTAAAATTGTTGATTTTGCTTTTGATTCCGCCAATAAAATAATTTACTTTCTTTCCTTTGATCAAAAAATATATCAAATAACTTTATAACTTTGTTTAGTTAACCCCAGCCCGCCTTGGGCGGGCTGTAGAATAAATTCCCCCTCTTGCCAAAGAGGGGGTTAGGGGGAGATTAAAAAAAATGCTAAACTAGCCCATGCGTTACTTCAACAAGGATTCCCTTGATTACCAGTTTATTGAAAAATTTAGTGCCGGTATCGCTCTTTCGGGAGCCGATGCTAAATCTTTGCGTACCCAAACACCACAATTTATTGGTTCTAGAGTAGAAGTTATCAATGGTCAACCGATTTTATTCAACCTTAAAATTCCAGTTTACAAATACTCTCGCAATACCGATATTGACACTACTCTTGAGAGAAATTTATTACTTTCAGAAAAGGAAATTGCCAAACTTCAATCTCTTCGTCATCAAAAATACATGATGATTCCCATTGCTATATATTTAAAAGGTAAGTGGTTTAAAGTTGAAATTGGGGTTGGCCGAAAAATGCGTAAATTTGAAAAAAGAGAAAAAATTAAAAAACGCGAAATTCAAAAAACACTCCATTAGCTTAAGGTTTTTGTTCTCAAAAAATGATATACTATATCTAGTATTAATCCCTCTTAGCTACCACTAGAGATTTGAATTATTAGTAATTTTTAAAGGAGTTTTTGTGAACTATCAAATTACCGTTGGCCAAATGATTATCGATTCTGAACAAGTCCATGTTGTTTCCAAAATTGAAAATAATAATATTTACTACATGCCACTTTTAAAAGACAGCAATAAGGGTAGTTCTTCAAGCTTTATCCCTTTAGACAATTTTTCCAAAGCTTGTCTTCGACCTTTATTAACAAAAAGTGAAGTTAAAGAATTATTAAAACAGTTACAAAAAGAATTACCCCTAGATTTTCCTAAATCTACCAATCAAACTAATACATCTAATTTACTCAAAGAAGTTTTATATCTAAACGACCCCC
>CAYSTF010000072.1:0-3927 GCA_964434125.1 uncultured Gammaproteobacteria bacterium | reverse complement strand
TACTCAAAAATTTTTAAAATTTGGAACTGTTGGGGGTGTCGGATTCATTATCAACACTATTGGAGCAAAAATTTTTAAATCAGCTTTAATCAATGATAATTCGAATTTAAGTCTTTTAAATGGAGTCAGTAACGCACTTGCTGCTGAAATTTCGATTATTTCCAATTTTATTTTTAACAACCTTTGGACTTTTTCAAAAGAAAAAATTACCGACAAAAAGAAACTGGTTACTAAATTTCTTACATTTAATTTATCCTCTGTCGTTAGTGGGATAGTTATTCCCTCAGTTGTTATTGCCATACTTACAGCTTTATTTGGAGATAGATTGTTCCTTTATCAAGTAATTGCTATCTTTGGCTTAACAATTCCCTTAAATTGGATTATCTATAATAAGGTTATTTGGAAAAACAAAGTGAAGTAATATTAATATAGTATAATATATTACTTACTGCTACTAACTATTTACTAATTTACTAAATAACCAAAATATGAAAGGTATTATTCTTGCTGGTGGCCGAGCCACTCGTCTCCGTCCCCTTACAACTATTACTTCAAAACAACTTCTCCCTGTCTACAACAAGCCGATGATTTATTACCCCATTGAAACTTTAATCAAGGCCGGTATTAAAGAAATTTTAATTATTATTGCTCCAGATTATTCTGGTCATTTTTTAAATCTTTTGGGTGACGGCCATGAGTTCGGGGCCCAATTTAGTTATGCAGTCCAAAAAGAACCAAAGGGACTAGCTGACGCTTTTATAATTGGTGCAGATTTTATTGATAACGACAATGTCACGATGATTTTGGGTGATAACATCTTTGATCAAGACTTTTCTCAAGAAATTAATAATTTTAAATCTGGCGCAATGATATTTGCCCGAAAAGTAGAAGACCCCAAGCGTTTTGGAGTTGTCGAATTTGATCAAAATATGAAGGCTATATCGATTGAAGAAAAACCAGAGTCTCCTCGGAGCAACTACGCCGTGGTTGGTCTTTACACCTACGACAATCGAGTTGTGGAAATCGCTAAAAATTTAAAACCATCAGACAGGGGAGAAATTGAAATTACCGATATCAACCGAATTTATCTTGAAAAAGGTGAACTTCAGGTCAACATTTTCGACACTCTTTGGGAAGATGCTGGCACTTTTGACAGTTTACTTCATGTTAGTAACGTTATGGCTGAAAAAGAAAAAGCTAAACAGTTACAAGGCTAATATCGCTTGTTGATTCACTCTCCATCCAATTGTTCCCGTGAATTACCACTAATGTATCACCAGTATTCAAAGAAACAACATTAGAAATGTTTTTTACCAAACTTTTTGGCATTCTAAAATTTGTTTCATTAAATTTTTTGTAATAAGACTCAACCCCATAACTCATTATTAATCCCTTAACGGTTCCTGGTTTATCAGTCATGGCAATTATGGGCAAATTTAGTCGATAGCGTGAAAAAATCCTAGCGGTTCTTCCCGATTCAGTAAAAATTACTACAGCTTTTATTTTTAAGTTTTTGTTATTCAAAATTATTTTTACAGCAGCATCAACCAAGACTTCTGTTGGAGTTTCAGTTGCAATAATCACATTTCTTATTTCTTTTGCATTTTCACAAAAGGCGGCAATTTCACTCATTTCTTTTACTACTCTTGCTGGATGTTTCCCAATTGAAGTTTCTTCAGATAACATCAACACATCTGTTCCATCAAATACAGCATTTGATACATCAGTTGCTTCAGCCCTGGTTGGTTGTAAGTTTTCGACCATCGAACCCAACATTTGAGTAGCCACAATCACTGGCTTGCATTCCTTTCTACACAAATCAATAATTTTTTTCTGCCAAAAAGCTAATTCTCTAATTGGTACTTCAATTCCCAAATCCCCCCTGGCAATCATTACACCGTCAGAAATTTTAATAATTTCTTCAACATTATGAATTGCTGTTAAATTCTCAATTTTTGCCACAACTTTAACATTTTTATTTATTTTAAACAGTAATGATTTCAAAATTTCAATATCTTTTTTACTTCTGACAAAAGACAAGGCAATGTAATCGGGGTTTAATTGGTCCAATCGAGCCAATATTTCCATGTCACGATCAGCCAAAAGAGGTAAGTCTAAATTTCTAGAGATTAAATTTATGCTTTTTCTATTTTTGATTATTCCTTTACCCTCAGATTTTAATTCAACAAAATTAATTGTTTTTTTAACTATTATAAGTTTCAAATCACCATTGTTTAAATAAACCACATCGCCAACTTTAATTTTTTTAGTTGCAATGCTTGGATTAATTTTAATTATTTTTTTCCCGTCTACAAAATTTTTGGCAATAAACAAAGATTCTCCTTCTTCTATTTCAAAATCCTCTTGTTTGTTAGTTTCAATTCTAATTTCTGGACCCTGAAAATCTATCAATATTCCCACCTCAATTTTCTTTTTTAAGGCAATTTCTCTTACACGGTTTATTACTGTTTTGTGCCATTCGAACACGTTGTGTTTGAGATTAAATCTAAAAATATTTACCCCATTATCTATCAATTGTGTCAACACCTCTTCTGATTCTGAAGCTGGACCAATTGTTGCCATTATTTTAGTTTTTCTATTCATATCGGATATAAAATAATAACATTAACCTGTGATACCATTCCATCATAATGTCGCTATCGCAAAACTTCATCAAATCACCAGATTTAGTTAAACAACTTATTTCTGCAAGTTCCTTAGACTTATCTGATTTGGTCGTCGAGATTGGTCCTGGCCGGGGTGTTATTACTCAGATGTTATTACAAAGTGTCTCTAAAGTTGTTTGTGTCGAAAAAGATAGAAGCTTATATGCTTTTTTGATAAACAAATTCGTCAACCAGCCTAATCTAAAAATTATTAATCAAAATTTTCTAACTTGGAGCTTACCCAAAAGTCCATATAAAATATTTTCTAATATTCCGTTTTCAATCACCGCAGAGATCATCGATAAAATATTAAAAAGCCAAAATAAGCCAAGCGAAATATATTTGATTATCCAACTTGAGGCTGCCGAAAAATACCTTTCGTCAGATTCTTTTAATAATCAAGACGCTATACTTATGTCCCCCTTTTATCATATCGAGATTTTGGGGGATATCGATCGCACCGCTTTTACCCCCAAGCCACAAGTAAATATTGTTTTTACCAAATTAGTACTCAAGGAAAAACCATTAATAAATTTTGAAGATTATCAACAATTTCGTGATTTTGTAATTTATGGTTTTAATCAATGGAAAGCAAATATTTTTGAAATTTACAAAAAAATATTTTCCTACGAACAGTATAAAAAAATTAATCACCAACTCAAGATTAATCCTCTTAAGCCTAGTCAACTTAACCCCAAACAATGGCTAGGTTTATTTAAAATTTTTCAACAATTCGTATCAATAGACAAAAAACGAATGGTTGTCGGTTTTGAAAAAAAATATCAATCAAAAATAAGGAAAAAATAGTTTAGTTTTTCTTAAATTGTCTAAATTCGGATTGGAATTTATAAGGAACGATAAAGGTGTATTCATCAGCCATATTAGCTTCAATCATCTTTTTATTTATCAAAGTTTTATTTTCTAGATAGACATATCTTAGTAGCCGGCCGTAAATATCTCGGTCATCCTGTGTTTCATCTTTCTCTAAATATATGTTTTTATCCTTTATTAAGTTTTCTAGGTATTTTTTCGATTCAACCGCTGGTTGTTTTGTTTTTTCATCCATCTCCGGAGCATCAATTCCAATTAATCTGACTGACTCGACCTTATCTCCCATTTTTACCTCGATTGTGTCTCCGTCAATCACTCTCACCAATTCAACAAAATTATTGTTATTTTCCAAGTAAACAAGTTCCGCCTTTTCTGTTTTACTAAGTTTTATAACTAAAAATAAAAATATTACCAACCCTAAAATTATTCC
>CAYSTF010000071.1:0-3929 GCA_964434125.1 uncultured Gammaproteobacteria bacterium | reverse complement strand
TCGCTTTGCGGCGATCACCAAACCCCGGAGCCTTAATACCGAGCACATTAAAAGTGCCACGCAATTTATTTACTACAAAAGTAGTTAAAGCCTCACCTTCAATTTCTTCGGCGATAATCACTAATTGTTTTTTTAATGTTTTCAAATAAATTTTTGTCGTTTTTAATTGACAAAATAGGTTCGATAACTCCCTCTACGGCAACTGCAAGACCAATATTTTTTGACCCATAATCGATTGCTAAATAATTCATTAAAGGATTATAACTTATTAATTTTGATTATTTTATAATCTTTTTAATTTTGATAAAAAAATGATATAATTGCTTCCTATCAAAAATAAGGAATTAATAGCAATTCTTTGAATAATTTTAATTAAATTATTCTTTTTGATAAGGTAAAAATGGTGCTTGGCACATTAAAATAACACACATAAGTGTGATTATGGATATAGGACCAATTGACAACAAGGAGGTACAGGATATGTTGGTAGACAGGGAAAAAATTTCTCGGATAGCTGACCCTGCAAGGACTAAGCCTAAACCAGTTAGGGTAAGGAAACTAGACAAGACAAGAGACCCTGACGGGGTATACGATCTGGTTAACGAACTACATGCAATCCACATAGGAATCTCTTTGGAGAAAGACATCGTCTGTTACGGGTTAATAAAAGCCCTGTCGGAAAAATATGACAGAAAGCCGGGTGACAGATTTGATCGCTGGCCATCAGCAACTCCACAAGATTTCGAAAAAGCCACAAGGGACTGGGTCAGAAGGAGCCGTTACATTGGTGATTGTTTAGAATCTTTTTTAGAAGAACTGAAAAATCTTGGCTACCTACGCATCTGCCAATGTGATGGAGAGATATATATGGCTTTCACCAAGAAAGCTGTTTTTTTGATCCTGAAGACAGTTGGCCTCTATACTGATATGAAATTTATCTCCTACTAAGCACCTTTTTCCCCCAACGTTTAAATTTATCGCCATAATTGGCATGAGTTTTTCGTTGGGGGATATTTTTTATATTGAAAGTCTGGCCTTAATGATTAGTCGACGAAGGTATGTCCCCGGTGGACTACAAGTAATTAAAGTAAGGTTTTTATCGTCAAATCTCTGCTCTAAAACAGAAAGATTTGTTGGTTTGACTTCAAACATTTCTTCTACAATATATTTATAAACAGAACGATCATATTGAAGGATGATTTCATCGCCTTGCTTTAATTTGTAGAGGGTTGAAAAAATTGTAAGATAGTTTTTGGGACTAAAAAACTGAGGTAAGACTGAGTGTCCGAATATAACAGTATTACCAAGTTGGCCAGGTAGAGCTGTTTGGGGGTATTGAACTAAACTCTTTTTCAGGTCCATACTTCCCAAAGAAACAACAGCGTCTTTAATGTTAAGTTTCGGAATAGTAAGAAAGTAGCTTGACTGAGAATTATTTAGACTAATTAATTGATCTGGAACGTTATAATCATCAACAAACCAATTTGACAATTGGGTATAGTCAGTTGTTACTTCTCCTAAGAGGCTGCCTGTTCTGTTTGATGATTTAACAGATAAGGGATCCATAATTTGCTTTAATTGAGTAGAATAAGCAATTTGGAAGTTTATTATTGGCAAAAATGCGAATCCGAAAAAAGTTAAACCAACAAATAGAAATATTATTGTAAGTATTTTTTTTTGGCGAAATCGCTTTGTTTTTTTTTCTTTTTTTATGTAGATATAGGTCACAATTTTTCTAGTTTAACTTGAATATCAATATTTTCAACCCTCAATGGCATAATAAAAAATTTATTAAGAATTTTAAATCGATTTAGACGAGGAACTTTTTTTAAGAAATCATCAGCTTGTTTGATTGTTTTTAATGTTAAATTTTGTTTAATTTTATTAGTATCCAATTTTGGAAGAGACGAGCCTGTGATTGTTAGAATGCCAGTGCTTTGTTCAGAGTCTGTTTTTGATGATTTAAAAGATATTTGAAAATTATTATAATCAACTTCAACTTTGTCAAAATTAGGTTCGGTTGATAAAAAAGTAGAGATTATCGTCTTTTTAACTTCTTCTGAAAGTACAAAAACCGAAACAGACGAATTGATAGTTCCGGTCACTTCCTCGGCCGCTTCCCCTACTTCGCGATTTAATTCTAAATTGCTTTTTTTAGTTTGAATAGTGTCTTTTATTACTCCAGGCAAACTACCAAGATCGGTAGAAATTTTGTTGTCAATGTCGCTTTGAATTTGTTGGTTTAGTTTTGTTAAAACATTATTTTTATCTTGTTGACTAACAGCTAAAATTTGTTGACGAATTCCACCTGTAAAATTATTATTAGTCTTGGCTATAAGAATGGTCTCTGGATAATCTTTAAAGACTAATTGAGTCCCAGAATTAATGTTATATTCAGGTCCGATATCAGTAGCGATAACCGCCGACTTGGTTTGACCGAGATTGATTACTCCTTGTTCTAGGTTTGAACTACTAGATGCGACCAAAACCGCAGTAACTAGCTCAAATTTTTTACCACTTGAATCAATTAATATTGAACCCTTGGGAATATTTTGCGCTTTATCAACTTTATTGA
Organism: uncultured Gammaproteobacteria bacterium; assembly: GCA_964434125.1. Taxonomy (GTDB): domain Bacteria; phylum Patescibacteriota; class Microgenomatia; order UBA12405; family UBA12405; genus WARW01. The sequence continues at coordinate 1,354 of CAYSTF010000071.1, read as the reverse complement.
AAATAATAATTTCTCCTTTAGATTTTTCCCCAACAGTTTGTTGGCCTGTAGTTTCTACCTTTACAGTCGAGATAATATTAAATAATTTTTTTTCTACAGGTATAACGGATTCGGAAGTTTGACTATTACTGCCACCAACTTTTAGGGTTACTGGGACAGACTTATCAAACAAATATGGGTTGAGAAAGAAAATTACCTGACTCTTTATAAAAAATAATGGGGCAAAAATTAAAATAGGAAATAAAATTATAAAAAACCAAAATATATTGTTAAATTTGAAATGTAACTTGGGTAGCTTAATTTTTTTAAAAATATTAAAAGAAAAAATAAATTTTTTATTCTTATTTACTATAGGATAATTAGGATAATTGGAAATAATTGGAGGTTCAAAAGGATCTAAATTTGGTTCTGGAAATATTTCTGGAGTTAGATGGTCAAGTGTTGGTGATACTGTATCAATGTTTGAAGTCTCCAATGGTGGTAACGAATTATTTTGACTGGAAAACCCTAAAGAGTCAGGATTGGTTTCTATAAGTGAATTTTCCTCTAGAACACTATCTTCAATGTCTGGTGATGATGGCTCATTACCAGAATAACTTTTCTTTTCCGTCTGATTCATCTGGGATGAAATAACTTTCGCAAAGATACCTATAATTTCTTGTGAAGTTAAATTTTTAATATCAGGAAAATGAAGAAATGTTTCGATGTTTTTCTTCCCCACCCAAGGAAAGTCTTTTAATAATGATACTGTTTTTGAATCAGCTTGACCAAAAACAATTATTTGAGGAGGCAGTGTCGATTCCGAGTTCAACTCTAAAAGAGCAGCTTCGATTTGTTGTCCAGAAAATTCACCGTTGTGATTTTTGACTATTCTTTGCTTAATATGACCCAGATAAACTAAAGATAGGTAAAATTCTTCTGAAGATAAATGAAGTAGAATGAAACTGGCGGGAAAACCATCAACAGAGTTAGCATCTTCAACAATTGCATCATCCTCGGCAAGATAGCCAGTTGGTTGCAGGGCTAATTTTTTACAAGCATCTTTAATTAGATTTAATTTTGGTGGGCTAATTTTACTATCACTTCCCACCCAAAAAGGAGGAATAACAAAAGCAGCAAGAGATGGTTCCTGATCTTCAGTAATATTGGCATTTATAGAAGCAATTGAGAGCGATTCATCAATAGCCTTACTTAATGATTCGTCGACGTCTGTTTCCCATAGACTACTAGGGCCTGTACCCAAAATCTGAAAATTTTTATCGTTGCTCGAAACTAATGAGACCGAAACGGACTTATCTTGAATATAAATTAACCAAAAACTATTTCCCTCCATAGTATAAGGATACTATAAAAA
>CAYSTF010000070.1:0-4100 GCA_964434125.1 uncultured Gammaproteobacteria bacterium | reverse complement strand
TTTTTAATATTTACACCAGTCGAAAGGCTGGTTTTTTTATTTTATGAACCTACAAATTAATTCATTATCTAAAGAATATTTTGATCATCAAGTATTAAATGATGTTAGTTTTTCGATAAATTCTGGTGACCGAATTGGTCTGGTTGGTATTAATGGAAGTGGGAAAACTACCTTATTAAAAATAATAACTGGATTGGAATTCCAAGATGGAGGTCAAATTAATAAAACTCCAAATAATTTGACAATTGGTTATGTTCCACAAACAATTGATTTTCCTGTTTCTGAAGATGTTACTCAAGGATTAGCAATTTCACTTGGAATAGATGAGGGTGAAATTTATAAAATCTATATTGCCTTAGACAAATTGAACATTAATGATTTGGCTTTAAAACCTTTCGAGATACTATCAAGTGGTCAAAAAACTAAGGTATATTTGGCTCGATTGCTGGTTCAAAAACCGGATATTTTATTACTAGATGAGCCAACTAATCATCTTGATATTAAATCGCTGGAGTGGTTAGAAAACTACTTAAAAAACTACCATGGGGCATTAATGGTTGTGTCTCATGATCGTAGATTTTTAGATAATACGGTGACAAAAATATTAGAACTAGAGAATGGAGTGATAAAAACTTATAGTGGTAATTATTCGTTTTATCGGCAACAAAGATTAATTGAATTTGAATCTAAAAAGCGAAACTATGTAGTCCAAAAAAAGAAAACCGAAAGAATATTAGACAGGGTAAGAATTATGAAAAATCAAACTCAACAATTGGAGGTAATAACATCAGGGGCAGATCATTACAAAAGACGTAAGGCGGCTAAATCAGCCAGCAGAGCTAAATCAACAGAAAAAATGTTGACAAAACAATTAAGTGAAAGTGGGTTTGAAAAACCGCAAGAAGATTATGAGTTGTCAGTCTTGTTTAGACCAAAGAGAGAAAGCAGCAAATTAGTTGCATTTTTAGAAAAAATATTAATAAAATTTGGAGATAGTCAAATTGTTTCCAATTTTTCTTTAGAAATTAACAAAGGAGATAGAATAGTTTTGGTTGGGTCTAATGGGAGTGGAAAATCAACTTTAATAAATATAATTTTAAAGAAAATATACCCCACGGAAGGAAAAATAGAATTAGGTAACAATGTCGATATTGGATATTTACCACAAGAACACAGTCAATTGATTTCGGAACTAAATCCGGTTGATTATTTAATCAAGGCAACAAAAATTGATAAAACTTCTATATATAAATTAATAAAACGGTTTTTATTCACTGATGAAGATTTCAAGACTCCTATTAATAAATTGAGTAGTGGTCAAAAATCAAAAATATTATTGGCTTCAATTATGGCTTCTGGAGCGAATTTTATTATTTTGGATGAACCAACAAACTATTTGGATATTCCATCAAGAGAAGCACTAGAAGAGGCTCTAATTTCTTATAAAGGAACATTGTTAGTAGTATCCCATGACCGTTATTTTTTGGATCGAATTAATCCAACAAAAACAATTGATTTAGATTAAAAAAATTAAAAAATAAGATTATAAATAGTGCTAGAATGTGGTATGAAACAAAAACTGATTTTGGTATTGATTTCTAGTTTGATATTGTCTGGATGCACGATTGGGGCAAAAAAAGAAGCAACCATAGTAACACCAACTGTGGAAGATGAAGTACCAAAAGAACAATTGGTCGGAAATGATGAAGATGAACATGGGTGTAAAGCATCGGCTGGATATAGTTGGTGTGAAATTAAACAAAAATGTTTGAGAACTTGGGAAGAAAAGTGTGAGGAGGAAGTAGTTGAAGAAAATGTGAAAGAAGCGGTGACTAAACTTTTAATTGAAAAATATAATTGGGAGGAAGATAAAGTATCGGTTCAAGTAAACAAAGAAGTTGGCGATTTTGCCACAGGATCGGTAGGGTTTGGGTCAGAAATTGGGGGTGGTGGATGGCTGGTGAAAAGAATTGAAGGAAAATGGCAATTGGTCTGGGATGGTAACGGGTCGGTAGATTGTCAAAAATTAAGAACTGAATATGAATTCCCCGACGAAATCTTAAAACCGGGATTTTGTGATTAAAGATAAAATAAAAAGGGAGGGTCGTTTTCGAAAGTAAGTGGTTATTTATTGTTCCAATAGTCAACTACTTTTTTACGCCGATTTTCTAGTGATAATGAACTGTCTATTCCCTGGCCACTAATACAACCACCTTCACAAAAAAGGATGTCCAATAACCGAATATGGTCGGAATCTATAAATCGCTTAATTGCTTCTTGAACATTTTTCTCGCCAGAAACCACTTCAATATCGTCTTCGCTTAATAAATCCCTTGCACCACTGCTTTGAGTTAGTCCACCAGAAACTGGATACAAGCGGGTAACTCCTCCAGCTAGATCAAAAGTAGTACCTATATCCACCTTTTCTTCTTTAATATTTAGGCTGGTAAAAATTTGTTTTAAATCTTTGTAGGTCACACAAAGAATATTTAAATCAGGATAATCTTGAGTTGCTTCTAGTCTTTTGACCAGACAGGGACCGATAAAAACAGGTCGTGAAGTGGGAAATTGACTAATTACTTTACGAGCAGTAGCGACCATTGGAGAATCGACCTCAAGCGATAGATACTTAACAGCCTCGGGAAATCTTGCCCTTACCATTCGAACAATATTAGGACAAGGACTAGTAATAAACCGAGATGTTTCGTCTGTCTTTAAAGCATCGATGGTCATTTCATTAGTCCTCATGGCTCCAACAGACACTTCAACTACATATTGAAACCCGGCTCGCTTTAATTGTCCGGCAATGGTTTTTGAATTAAACATTATCGGAAATGATGGTGCCAACATAGCGACTAGAGGTTGTCCGTTTTTTAATAATTCTACTAGAGTTTGGATTTCGGTCATAGATAACTTAGTCATTATATCAACGTTTAATTGGGGGTAGTATTGGGAAATCCCCTTTCCTCTTGCCTCTGGGACCCGATGAGATAGAATTATATTAATTTATTATTAAATAAAATTTATGAAACTTGAAAATAAAGTTGCTATTGTTACTGGTGGTGCGAGTGGTATTGGTCAAGCCATTGCGGTTTTGTACGCTAAAGAAGGAGCCAAAGTGGTGGTGGCGGACATTAATCTTGAAGCCGCCCAAGCAGTTGTTAACGAAATTACTAGTGCTGGTGGAATTGCTAACGTTGTGGTTGCCAATGTAGCTAAACAAGAAGATATTGATAATTTAATTGATAGCACTGTAAAAACCTATGGGACTTTGGATATTTTGGTTAATAATGCTGGTATTATGGATAATTTTGTCCCTGTTGCTGACGTAACTGATGAACTCTGGGAGAAAGTGATGGCGGTTAATATAACTGGTCCAATGATGGCAATTCGTAAGGCTATGCCGATTTTTGCCCAAAACAAAAAAGGGGTTATTATAAATACTGCCTCAATTGGTGGACTTTGTGGTTCTCGGGCAGGGGTAGCCTATACGGCTTCAAAATTTGCAGTAATTGGTTTAACTAAAAATATTGGTTATCAATATGCTAAGGAAGGTGTCCGTTGTAACGCGATTGCTCCCGGTGCAGTCAAAACTAATATTGGCGCCACAATTACGAATCCAAATGCGTTTGGCCAAGAAAAAGCCATGTCGGGAATTGGGATTAACCCTCGGGCTGGTGAACCGACAGAAATTGCCCAAGTGGCGTTGTTTTTAGCCTCTGATGATTCTAGTTTTGTTAATGGAACAGTGATTACAGCCGATTCTGGTTGGACTGCCTATTAAACAATTACCTTACTGACTTAAATACAATTTGGTTATAGTTGAGAATATAAAATGATTGGAATAATTGGAGCAATGCAAATTGAAATTGATAATTTGCTTAAAAACATAAAAAACCAAGAGATAAAAATAATTGCTGGGATAAAATATACTAAGGGAACTATAAACAACAAAGAAGTTGTGGTGGCAAAATGTGGAATCGGAAAAGTGTTTGCGGCATTGTGTACTCAAACAATGATATTAAAATTTAATCCAAAAACAATTATAAATACAGGAATATCTGGAGGAATAAATGATCTTGATATTGGTGATGTAGTCA
>CAYSTF010000069.1:0-4121 GCA_964434125.1 uncultured Gammaproteobacteria bacterium | reverse complement strand
TCCTTATTTTCTGGCATAGTTACAGTATAAATTAGATTGTATAATTAACCAATGGCTGAAAACAAATCTTCCTTGTCACAAATACGAAAAATCGACAACACTCGCCATTGGCTACCTTTAGTTACTGTTATTCTTATATTTTTCTTAATTTATCTTTTTATTTGGTTCTTGCGGGGAGGAAGTTATCGACTTTATACCAGTATTTTTTTTGGTATTTATTATATTACTCGTCAAATTTGGCTTTCAGTACTTTTAATTGGTGTATTCCAAAATATTATTTTTATGCCACTTCGTCTAATCGGCAATATTCTCAAAAAGCCTCTTGAAGATTTTGAGGAAGAACTGGATAAAACTGAAGACAATCAACAATTAGTTGTGTTCACTAAAAAAGTTAGAGAAGGGAATACTGCCATTGTTTATTATGTTTTTAATTTTTTTGTCAACGCCATTGCTTTTTTTTCGGCTGCTAGAATATTTTTGGTTGATTTTTATAATTACCCACTAGATCGACAGAAATTTTTATATAGTTGGGTGCCTTATCCAAAATATCCACTTCAAGGAGTAATTTTTAAATTCCCCTTTTTCAAAATAACCGAAACCACCGCCTTACCATGGAACACAATTTTTATTATTATTGGTAGTTTCTTTTTATTAACAATAATATTAAGACTGATTTGGAGGTTAGTTCGTTTTATTTTCAAAAAAAATCAAAAAATCCTTTATGCTCGAATTCGTTACAACCGTTTTCTTCTGACTATTGGTGGTTTTAGTGGTGTCCTTATTTTGGGGCTTATTTTTTTCTTTCGAAATATTCCAATAGCCTTCCAAGGTTTACTTCTCAAGGTCAACCTAACTCATCCTAACCCGCCGATGAATTTTGTTACCGCAATTGGTACTTTTATCACCACTCTTCATGCTGGGTACAAAAATAATTCTTATGCTGCTAAACAAGCAAAAAGTGCCGGCATCGATCCCAAGGTTGTAAGTAAGGTGTTCTCGGAAAAAATGAAAAATAGTTTGAAAAATGCCCTAATTTTAGGTGCTGGCGCTTTCTTTATTACCAACCAAATTCCTTCTGCCTTTGAGCTATCAGTTGCCACTTTTGAAGTTATGTACATGATATATCCGTATACACTTGGCCGACTATTAACCTTAGGCACCCAAAAAGTTAAAAATCAAGAACTCCAAAATGTCTCAACCTCATAAATTTTTAGACGTGTTAGAAAATTATAAAAAAATAGTTTGGCCTTATATCGAATCAAACTTAAACCAAATAAAAGACTATCCCTCCTTTTGCCAAGTTAACAAAAAATATCAGCCTCTTCTCGATTTTCATTTTAAAATGGTTTCTGACTATCCGCAAAGAAAAGGCAAATACCTTCGTCCTTCCTTAGTTTTGTTATCTGCCCAATCAATGGGTTTTGATCTCAATAAAAGTCTTCCCACAGCTGCGGCTATGCAAATTTCAGAAGATTGGATCTTGGGGCATGACGATATCGAGGACCAATCTGAACAACGCCGAGGCTCACCAGCTATCCAAAAAATTTATGGAGACGAATTAGCCATAAATGCTGGTGACGCACTACATGTTCTTATGTGGCAAGTTTTATCGCAAAATTACTCTTATTTAGACAAAATTCTTGCTCAAAAAATTTATCAAGAATTTTATACCATGATTAATCGAACAATCCTTGGCCAAACCATCGAAATAAAATGGACTCAAGAAAATCGTTTTGATCTTACAGAAGAAGATATTTTGTTAATACTTGAAAGCAAAACCGGTTATTACACTATTGCTGGCCCAATGCGTCTTGGGGCCATTCTTGGTGGTGCTACCGAGTCACAATTAGGATCAATCTATCGTTTTGGTGTCATGTTGGGCCGAAGTTTTCAAATAATTGACGATCTTCTTGATCTTACTTCCGATTTTTCTGGCCAAAAAAAACAAGTTGGAAATGATATTTACGAAGGTAAAAGAACTATCATGCTAATTCATTTATTAAATAATATTAATCCCAAAAATAAAGAAAAATTAAAATCAATTCTCTTAAAAAATCGGGTCCAAAAAACTCCAGAAGAGGTAATTTGGGTAATTGATCAAATGAAGCAAATTGGCAGTCTTGAATATAGCAAAATTTTAGCCGACAAATTTTGCCTTGAAGCTAGAAAAATTTTTGACAATGAATTAAAGTTTCTTTCAGTAAGGCCTTTTCGCTCTCAAATTTCTGATTGCATCGACTTTATCACCAATCGACAATATTGACAAAAAATTGATATTTTGTCCTAATTTTGGTAAAATACTCACACTTCACAACACAAAGTTATTTGTACTTTAATAAATCGTGGGTTAGGTTTTTTGAATAGGCTATTTTTTAAATATAGAGTTTCTTGTTTAAAAAGTTGCCTATTCAAAGGCAAATAAATATTGGGGGTGTTGGTATGAATCGCAATATTGACGAAAACGGTCGTTACATCAGAAGGCATCTGTACCAAAACGACAACCTTGACCGTGCTCATTTGGCCATACTTGAACTTTTGTCCACCAAAACCGAAACCTATGGTTACGAGGTAACCTTCTCCGTTGGGTCGCTCTATCGGCTTGTGTTTGACGACCTCGGCCTGGACACTGTCCTTGGAAAAGACGAACTTGCTTTTAGCGCTAACTTGGTGTTCTACGGATCCAAAGGAGAATACGACCTGGTATTCGACGGCGACAACCGACTGATTGGTATCAAGCCAAACCGCGAGCGGTTGCTCTTGACGATCAGCCAATGTGTTGACCAACCATATCTTGTAGGGTCAGCCCCTTCCGAAGGCTACGACAGTTAACCCAAAAAAAACTAACCCACCTTTTTATCGCCGCCGTTAGTAACTTGAAAGTTGCAATTGAGGATTTTCCTCTTTTGTACCAATCATCTTACTAACGGCATTTTTTTTACCAAATGCACGGTCATTGTTCTGATTTTCATAAGAGTAGACTTGATGGTCCGAAAACCTGATAATCTGACAAGCTTATTGCTATAATACTTTTGTGGATAACCAAGTCGACGAAATCAAACAAAAACTCAACATTGTCGATGTTATCAACCGTTTCGTTCCCCTCAAAAAACGCGGACGAAACCACATCGCCTGTTGCCCTTTTCATGGCGAAAAAACACCTTCGTTTACCGTATCCGAAGAGCTTCAAATTTACAAATGTTTTGGTTGTGGCAAATCTGGTGATATTTTTACTTTTTTGCAAGAGTATGAAAGGCTCGACTTTCGTGAGGCATTGACCGAATTAGCCGCCATGGCCGGAATTGTTTTGCAAAAAAGTGAATTTGTTTCTGAAAAAGATTCACTTAAAAAAAAATTATTAGAAATTAACACTCAAGTCGCCAAATTTTATAATTATATTCTTACCTCGCATGTATTGGGAAAATCTGCTCTCGATTATATTCAAAAAAGGGGAGTCTACTTTGACACTATTAAGCAATTTAATATTGGCTATTCACCCGAAAATCCACAACTTTTAATAAACTACCTAACCAAAAAAGGTTATAAAATTCCTCAATTAATCGCCACTGGCACTTTTGGTCAAAGTCAATATAATTCTCGCCTTTATGACCGGTTTCAAGGGCGTTTAACTTTCCCCCTTTCTGATTATCGAGGTCGGATTTTAGGTTTTTCTGGGCGAATATTACCTTCCAGCAAAAACCAAAACTCTCCCAAATATATTAATTCTCCTGAAACCGAAATTTATCACAAGAGCCAAAATCTTTTTGGTCTTCATCTGACTAAAGATGCAATCCGTGCCCAGAATCAGGTTTTAGTGGTCGAGGGGGAGTTTGACATGATTTCTCCTTTTCAGTCTGGGATTAAAAATATTATCGCCATCAAAGGAACTGCATTTACCCTCGAGCAACTTCAGCTTTTACGTCGTTTTACTGATACTTTAGTTCTTGCCCTAGACTCCGATTTTGCCGGCAACAATGCTGCCAGAAAAAGTATTGAATTAGCTGATTCCTTAGAGTTTGACATTAAGGTTCTCATTTTAGATGACAAATACAAAGACCCCGACGAAGCTGTTAAATCTGATTTAGAATATTTCAAAAAACAAATCGATTCAGCTGTTCCTGTGT
>CAYSTF010000068.1:0-4211 GCA_964434125.1 uncultured Gammaproteobacteria bacterium | reverse complement strand
GCTGAAAGATCGGCATGTTTAAATTCTTCAACCTGAATTTCGATTGATTGTTTACCGCTTGCTTTAGTTAAGAGTTTTTGAATTTCTTTTTTAAGAGATTCTAGCTCTTTACCACCTCGACCGATAACTAGACCAGGTCGAGAGACAACTATTAAAACTTTTATTTTTTTAACTGATCTTTCAATTCTAATACTAACTATTCCTGCAGAATATAACCTTTTTTGTAAAAAATCACGAATATTCTTATCTTCCAAAAGTAATATGGGGTATTTTCTTGAATTGGCAAACCAACTAGACTGCCATTCAGGACTGTTTTTGACAGTTTCTAGCCTAAAGCTGATAGGATTAACTTTTTGACCCATATTATTTTTTGACTCCTTTAACTATTATGACAAGACGACTATGCCGTTTTTGGATAAGTCCTCGGGCAAAGTGAGAACCATGAGATTTATCCATACGTTTGATTTTGATGGCTTCGTCGGCTTTGATAGTATCAAATTTTAAAGTATTTGTATCTAAGTTAAAATTATTTTTAGCGTCAGCTATAACATTTTTAAGAGCTTGAACTAAAATTCTGGCGGATTTGGAGTTGATAAACTTAACTCGAGCCAGAGCTTCTTGGGGATTTAGTTTTCGGACCTCATCAACTAAAAGACGCAACTTACGAGGAGAAATTTGAATATTTTTGTTGACAAATTTAACTAAATTTGAAACAGATTTAGTTTCAACAGCTGGTTTGGTAACAACTGGTTTTTGAATTTTAGCAACAATTGGTTTTTTAATAACCTTGGTAGTTGCTGCTTTTTTGGTAATAGTAGTTTTTTTGATAACTTTTGCCATATTATTTTACGTTTTTTCAATAACTCTTTTAACCACACGTCCATGGCCCTTGAAGGTTCTAGTTGGAGAGAATTCTCCAAACTTATGACCAACCATATCTTCGGTTACATAAACGTTAATGAATTTTTTACCATTGTGAACTTCAAAATTTTTTCCAACAAATTCAGGGGCAATCGAACTTCGGCGAGCATAAGTTTTGATAACTTGAGACCCACCTTTGTTGACTTTGTCCATTATGTTTTTGTCGATGTATGGACCTTTGGTTGAACTTCTAGACATAAGTTATTTTTTTCTTCTTTGAACGATTAATTTATTGGAGGCTTTTTTGTGTTTTCTAGTACGCCTGAAGGCTGGTTTACCCCATTTCGTCTTGGGATTCATACCAATAGAACTACGACCTTCACCACCTCCATGTGGATGTGAGTGAGGATTTTGGGCCACACCTCGGACTGTGGGACGAATGCCTCGATGTCGAGATTGACCGGCTTTGGTTAATTTTTCATTTGAATGATCGGCGTTACAAATTTGGCCAATAGTAGCTCTAGATTCTGAATTAAAAATTCTAATTTCACCAGATGGTAATTTAATAACGGCTTTGTTACCATCGATACTTTGAATATAAGCCGCAGATCCAGCACTTTTTACTAGTTGAGCGGGTTTCCCGACATGAAAACTAATAGCATGGATAGGGACCCCAACTGGAATATTTTTTAATAATAAACAATTGCCATCTTTAATAGGAGCAATGTCTGATGAAATTACAGTATCTCCAACTTTTAGATTGGTAGTGGCTAATATATAGCTCTTTGAACCATTTTCATAAGTAAGAATGGCAATATCGGCGGTTCGGTTTGGATCATATTCAATTGCAGTAACTTTAGCTTTGATATCGTATTGCTTTCTAAACCAATCGATTTCTCGAAGAAATCTTTTTTCTTCTCCACCGCGATGACGAATTGAAACATGGCCCTGAGAATCTCGGCCACTAGTTTTCTTTTTGATGGTTAATAAGGCTTTAATAGGCATAGATTATTTCGTATTTAGTTTTAATAATTCAATTTTGGTTCCTTTAGGTAGGGTTATGATAGCTTTTTTACGGTCAGACTTTTCTATTGGTTGTCGAGTTTTCCAGTTAGTTTTAGTTTTCCCTTTTAAGATAATAGTGTTTATTGATAGTGGAGTAATACCGAAAACCGATTTAAAAGTAGCTTCGATTTGATTTTTGCTAGCTTTTGGACTAACCCAAAATGCATATTTGTCTTGCTTTTCTTGAAAAGCTAAAACTTTTTCGGTTATGATTGGTTTTAAAACAATAAGTTGGTTCATTTTATTTAAGTTTTTCGATGGCTTGTTGACTAAAAATTAGATAATTTTGTTTTGACAAGTCATAAACATTTAGAGAATTTAGAGTAAGTAAACTAATACTTTTTATATTACCAAAAGCCCTTTTAACAGGATCAATTGTTTTATCAGTAATAACCCCTATTTTTTTACTTTTTGATAATACGCTATCGGCAGCTTTAAGTCCAGTAATAAGTGTAGTTCCAATTTTAGTTTTGGGCTCTAATTTAGAAAAGTCATCAATAATCATTATTTTTTTATCTTGGGCAAATTTGGTTAAAATAGCGTTTAAGGCTTGCTTTTTCATTTTTTTATTCATCTTAAGAGAATAATTTTGCATGCCATCTGGACCAAGAGCGACACCGCCACCTTTGAAAATTGGAGCAGTACGATTTCCGTGTCGAGCATTACCTGTTCCCTTTTGTGACCAAACTTTTTTACGAGTACCAGCAACCTCAGATCTGGTTTTGGTTTTGGCGTAAGAAGAACGTTGGTTAAATAAATAGGCTCTTATAGCTTGAGCAATTAAACTTGGTGAATAGTCAGTATCAAAAATTGATTTAACTAAAGCTAAATCCCCGACTTTTTTGGCTTGAATATTATAAATTTCGGATTTCATATTAGTTTCTCTTTTTTAGAGTAACCCAAGAATTATAACTTCCGGGAATTGAACCTTTAATTAGTATTTCGTTAGTTTCGGGATTAATAGAAAAAATTTGGAGACTAGAGACAGTAACAGTGTCAACTCCAAAGTGACCAGGCATTTTTTTACCTTTAACAACTTTTCCTGGAGTTTGAGCTCCAATTGAACCTGGACGACGAACATAATTGGAAGCGCCTAAAAGTGGTTGTTTTTTGAAACCATGTCTTTTGACGACACCAGCATATCCATGACCTTTTGAAGTTCCAGTAATATCAACAATATCACCTGGGCTAAAAACTGATTCGATTGTTATATCACTACCAACTTCAGGGATTTGGTCTGTAGTTAATTGAAGTTCTTTAAAAAAACGAGGTTTAATATCAAGTTTAATTTTGGTCATCTTTCCTTCAATTGCCTTGTCGACTCTTTTTTTGGAATCATAAGCAATTTGAACCGAACTGTAACCGTCTTTTTCTACGGTTTTAATTTGAGTAACCTTTAGAGGCAAAGCGAGACATTTAGTAACACCGATTCTTTTACCTTCGGTGGTATAGATACTAGTCATTTTGCCTTTTTTGGCTAAAAATCCGGAAATCATAATTTTTACATTTTAACTTCTACTTCCACTCCTGATGGTAAATCCAAATGTTGAAGGCTATCGACAGTGCGAAGACTAGTATTGGAAATATCGATAAGTCGCTTGTGAGTACGAATTTCAAAATGCTCACGGGCATTCTTATCGGTATGAGGACTGGTTAAAACAGTAATGGTTTTTTGTTCAGTAGGTAAAGGAATAGGTCCTTCGACCTTGGCCCCTGCAGTAACCGCAGCCTCAACTATTTTGATAGTTGCTTCATCGATAATTCGATGATCAAAAGACTTCAATCTAATTCGGATACGGTTACCTTTGGCCATTTTATTATTTTTTCAATTAACAAAATATTGCTTATTGATTTCCTTTATTTAACAATTTTTGTAATAGCACCAGCACCGACAGTTAAACCACCTTCTCTAATAGCAAATCTTTGACCTTCTTGCATAGCGACAGGTTTGATTAATTTAACTGAGACATTGGCATTATCGCCGGGCATAATCATTTCCATACCTTCGGCAAGAGTAATATCTCCGGTAACATCAGTAGTTCCAATAAAGACTTGAGGTCTGTATCCAGTAAAAATTGGAGTGTGGCGACCACCTTCTTCTTTTTTTAGCAATAAGACTTCAGCTTTAAATTCGGTGTGTGGTGTAATTGAACCAATTTTGGCTAATACTTGGCCTCTTTCAATATCGTCTTTTTCAACTCCTCGAAGTAGAATACCGACATTGTCACCAGCTTGACCCTGATCGAGTTGTTTGTGAAACATTTCGACTCCAGTAACAACAGCTT